>CAZIXJ010000036.1:11266-12872 GCA_964542835.1 uncultured Hyphomicrobiales bacterium | reverse complement strand
CGGCACAGGTGGGAATCAGATATTTTATCTTGTATGTTTGAAAGCAACTTGGTATCAATTGTTTGGTTTTTAGAATTATTTCAGGAATTTAGTAAAAGAGTAATACTCCTAAATGTGGGAAGTCTTTATTCCAATCGCTGTGATTTGTATGAAATTGAGCACAACTATTCCCTACTCAATAATTTCAAATTCAACTCTTCTGTTAAGTTTTCTTCCTTCTTCAGTATTGTTATCAGCTACGGGGTGAGCTTTTCCATATGCTTTTATTTTTATTCTAACTTCTGAAATCCCTTTTCGGGTAAGATATTCTTTTACTGATTTTGCGCGCTTTTCAGAAAGCAAAAGATTGCTTTGAGCAGAACCGATATTATCCGTATGTCCGTTTATCTGTACTTTTATTTTAGGATTGTCTTTTAAAAATTGTACCAACCTGTTCAATTCTTTATGTGATGATGGGAGCAAAGAATATTCTGCAAAAGCGAAAAATATGTTATTCAAAGAAATTTTTTCTCCCTTTTTAGCAGGTACAAGATAAATATTGTTCTCAATCTCCTGATACGAATTTACTTCAGATAAATTAATATTTTCATTTACAGAAAGGAAGCCTTCTGCCTGAGCAAGGTAACCATATTGACGTCCATTAGGTAAAACAATGGAAAAATCACCGGTTTTAGGATTGCTTCTTGCAATACCGGCTTCTTCATTTTTATCAAGAAAGTCATAAATTATTCTGGCAGATACAGGTTCATTATTATTTTTATTCAGCACTTTACCTTTTACGAGAGTTACAGTTTCAGGCTGAATTTCCCGAGGTAATTTTACCTTGAATATATCAGTCTTACCAAAAGAATTATTAGTAGAAACATAATAAGCATATTCTCCTTCAGCATCTATCGTATAATATGCATCCCAGCCTTCACTGTTTATAATATTGCCTAGATTTTTCGGCTCGCTCCATTTAGTATATGTGCTGTCAAGCCTTTTGGATACAAACAAATCATAGTTGCCGAAGCCGGGTCTGCCGGATGTAGCAAAATACAAAGTTTTATTATCAGAAGCCAGAAAAGGAGATGCTTCATTGGCAGCAGTATTAATATCCGGTCCGAGATTCACAGGTTCGGACCATTCGTTTTCATTAATCATTAAACTAAAATATAAATCATTACCTCCATAGGAATCATTGCGGTGAAGTGAAAGAAGCATTACTTTTCCGTTCCCCGCCATTCCGTAACTTGCTGAAGTACTGTAATTGTAATAATTATTTATTTCTATTGGCACCGGAAAGCTCCATTCATCACCAAGATTATAAGTTTTGGCAAGCCCTTTAAGTGATTTGTTTTTAAAGTTATACCCTCCGCCTGTAAGCAGCAGATTATTATCCGGTGATACTGACAATACATAATTGGGGTATCTGTTATTCAGTGGTTTGCCAATATTATATGCCTCCGAAAAGTTGCCATTTGAATCTTTGCGTGATACCCAGATGTCCTGGTCATTAATCGGTAAAGTGTTATCAGGATGATTTTCTCTTGTGAAATAAAGCGTATTACCATCGTGTGAAATTACAGGTGCAATTTCGGAATATTTGGAATTTATATTTTTTCCG
>CAZIXJ010000036.1:0-11256 GCA_964542835.1 uncultured Hyphomicrobiales bacterium | reverse complement strand
CTTTATTGGATAAGATGTTAATATATTCACCAATTTCGGATGTATCATCAGATATTGCAATAGCATCTATCTGATACGGCTCAAAGTATTTTGCGAGAGACAGTTCAATTTTTACAGCATATACTTTAAAATCAGTTTTTTCGATTTTCAGATTAAATACCCTGCCGGTTTTGCGAATTGGCTTAGGTCTTAAGTTTGTATATACGCGATGCCCCTGATCCAGAGAGTCATATAAAAAAATACCGGATATCGCTCCGGGATAGGAATTTTCAAAAACTGCAATTTTTTTGGCATAAATCTTTTTATCAAATCCTACTTTTATCCATTCCTTCCTTGCTGATATTTCTTTTGGAAGCCATGCACAGGGCGTCTCTCCAAAATCAGGCTTTACGTTAGGTTTGCCAATCACCTGCATTGCAGAATACTGAAGGGGACTTCTTTCTGAAGAAAACCCCATTAATTTATCCGCCCAGATAATTTCAGAATATAAATCTGAAAAAGTGAAAAATATCAGAAGAAATAAGTATTTCATAAACAGTATTAAAATATTTATAAACTAAAAGTTAATATAATAAAAAATTCAAACGATTATATTATGGAATTATCTTATAAACGGTATATTTAATATTTTTAGAGGAATTATTACCACCATTCTTTTTTGAAATCTCTGTTCATCAGATCATTAATTGCATCCAGAGGGGAAATATTATAAAATAATATTTCATACATTTTTTCTGCAATCGGGAGTTCAATTTTTAATTTTCTGCCAAGCTGAACTGCAGATTCTGTAGTATTTACGCCTTCAGCAACCATTTTCATTGTCTGCAGCACTTCATCAAGCGACATTCCTTTGCCGATTTTTTCTCCGACAAGTCTGTTTCTGCTATGCTTGCTGTTGCACGTAACTATCAAATCACCAAGCCCTGAAAGTCCGCTGAATGTAAGTGGAGAAGCTCCAAGAGCGGTACCAAGCCGAGACATTTCAGTTAGCCCTCTTGTTATCAGAGCTGCTTTCGTATTATCACCGTAGCCAAGCCCGTCAATTACTCCGGCTGCAAGTGCAATTACATTTTTTAGAGAACCTCCGAGTTCGCAGCCTGTTACGTCTTTATTTCTGTAAACTCTGAAATAATTATTGGAAAATAATTTCTGTATCAGCTTAGTATTGCTTTTTCGGGCAGAAGCTGTTACAACCGTAGTAGGCATTTTTCTTGATACTTCTTCAGCGTGGCTCGGACCTGTAATTACAGCAAAATTTTCTTTTGGTACATCAAAAGCGCTGGTAAATATTTCAGATATTCTCATTAGTGATTTATTTTCAATTCCTTTTGAACCGTTGATTATTAATTTGTTTTTAAAATTAAATTTTTGCTCTGAAAGAGTTTTTCTGATATATTGAGTAGGAATCGTATTTACGATAATATCAGATTTTTCAATTTCACGGCTGTCGGTAAAAGCAATTAAAGATGCAGGGATTTTTACGTCTCCTAAATAATTTTCATTGGTATGCAGTTCGTTAATTTCATCGGCTACATCTTTTTCATAGCACCAGAGCTTTACCTCATGTTCGTTATCGTTCAGAAGCAATGCAAGAGATGTTCCCCATCCCCCTGAGCCAAGCACTGAAATTTTTTTTCTTAAAATCATTTTATTTACTTTTTTTTAGTTTTATCAGATGTAACTTATTAAATCTGTTTTCATTTCCGTTTACGAGTCTTTTTATATTGGCTCTGTGCGAATAAATTACGAGTATCATAAGTGCCAGAGCAAAATAGAGCATAGTCTGGTATCCGGGTATTGTTTCTCCGAGTACTGCACTTCTGAAAAGCAGAGAAGAAGGTATGCTCACAGCAGCCACTAAAGAGCCGAGCGAAATATAACCCGAAAAAATTACTGCTATCGGAATGCGGGAGCGATGAATCTCGTCTGACGGTCGATTTTGGAAACAATCCGACGGCAACTCCAAAATCTATGGGAGCCAGCCCAAGCAACATCCCTGCAGCAGTATTAACTCCTTTACCGCCTCTGAAATTAACAAAAAGCGACCAAATATGACCTGCAACAGCAGAAATACCTGCTATTATCTGCAGTATTTTTATATCGCTTATCCAGGATAATTTACCAACGAGATCTGCTCCAAAATGATTTGCGATAAATATTACTACGATTACACCTTTCGTAATATCAATAAGCTGCACTATTACACCCCATTTCCAGCCTAATATTCTGAAAGCATTAGTGCTGCCCATATTCCCACTGCCTTCATTTCTTATGTCAAAACCGAAAAATACTTTGCTTATGATAACGGCGGTAGGAAGTGAACCGATAAGATAACTTGCAAAAATTATAAAAAATAATTCAAAAGGAATATTCATAATTATTCTCTGGAAAAATGATACAATGAAATACCGGCTGCAATGGCTACGTTAAGAGATTCGGCATCACCATTGCCTTTAATTTTAAATTTGTCGGTAAGAATTTCTGAAATTTCCTCTGACAATCCGTGTGATTCAGAACCAAAAACAAGACCATATTTTCCATTCACTGATTTGATATCGCTTATAAGTTTTGTTGCATCGGTAGATGCTCCGAAAATTTCAAATTTAGGGAAATTATCTCTGAGTATCTCAGGTAAATTCTCAGTTCTTACTACGGTTTTATTAAATATTGAGCCCATAGTAGCTCTAACGGTTTTCGGATTGTAGCAGTCTGCACATTCAGGACCGAGTATTATCTGTTCTATTCCAAACCAGTCGGCAGTTCTTATTATAGTACCGAGATTGCCGGGGTCACTTATCCCGTCAAGTGCTATAAACGGCTTATCCTTATTAATATCCATTTCTTTTGTAGATACTACCGCAAGTATGCTCTGGGGGGTTTTTGCATCGCAGATCTGATCAAACTGATGCTTGGGAGCAGTATAAATTGCAACTCCTTTATCTACGAATTTTTCTACATAATCTACAACATTTGAATTGGGAGAATCTTTTATTACAATCAATTCAGCATTATATTCACTTTTCAGAAGTTCCAGTGATAATTTTTCGCCTTCTGCTATAAATAGTCCGTTCTGATCTCTGAACTGCTTATGATGAAGAGATTTTATCAATTTTTTTAGTCTTTGAGATATCGGCATTGAGTAATGCATAGCACTTCTTCTATTATTAAAATAAATAATTAATTAAACAACTTAACATAAAATCAATTTAAAACAATTTTAAATATATTAAATTTATGTAATATAAAAAAACAATTAATTAAAATTTTATATTTCGATAAAATAAATGACGTCTATTTCGTATTTTTGTTATTTTGAAAAATAATTTATACTATAAATGAAAAAAATCGCTGCAATAATAATTACTTATAATAGAATTGAACTGCTCAAAAAAGTAGTTCACGGCGTAAAAAATCAAATCAGAAAACCCGACGCAATTATTATCGTAAATAATAATTCTTCAGACGGCACAAAGGAATGGCTTGATAATCAGCAGGATATTATCATAATTCATCAGCATAATGCAGGCTCCTCCGGCGGACAGTATGCCGGAATAAAAAAAGCATACGAGCTTGGATTTGATTATATCTGGACTATGGATGATGACGTAATTCCTGGTAAAGAATGCCTTTCTGCACTGGAAAGCCATCTCGAAGAAAATTCAATTCTGGCACCGCTGAGAAGAGACACTAAAGGTGAGATTTATTACAATGACACATTGAAAATAAATCTTTCCAATCCTTTAAAAAGTATCTGGAAAGAAATAATAGACAGTAATACTCCTCTCACTGATAAAATACCTGCCGAAGGAATGACATTCGAAGGACCAATTTTTCACAAATCCTTAATAAAAAAAATTGGACTCCCCGAAAAAAAATTCTTCATTTACGGTGATGATACTGAATTTTTGGTTAGAAGCCTGAAAGCCGGATACAAGCAATATTTAATACCTGATGCTAAATTAATCAGACAAATTGCTCCGCCACCCGATGAAAAAACTTTTAACTGGAAAACTTATTACGAACTGAGAAACATTATTGCAATAGATGTACTCCACGGCAATTTTCCCGTTAGAATAATAAGACCTTTTGCTTACTTTTTTGATAGATTGGTGCGGGTAAAAAACAAAGAACAATTTAAAGTAATAATAAAAGCATTTATTAACGGTTATTTTTATAAATCTGAAAACTGATGTTAAGAAAAATTTTAAATAGCGACGAATTCGGCAAAGAGGAAATAAAAACTATTTTAAGCTCCTCTACTGAAGAAGAATTTGAATTGCTGAAAAATAAGGCAACTGAAACATTAAAAAAATTCAGTTCAGATAAAGTTTATCTGCGAGGTCTCGTAGAATTTTCCAATATATGTGAATGTAACTGCTTTTACTGCGGCATCAGAAAAAGCAACAAATCAGTAAATAGATTTACACTCGATGATGATGAAGTGCTGGAGCAGGCAAAATGGTGTTCCGAAAAAGGCTTTGGTTCTTTTGTAATTCAATCGGGTGAAGTAAAAAATGAAAAGTTTATTTCAAGAATAATACGAATTTTGAAGAGAATAAAAGAAGAAACAAAATCCGAAAGCCAGCCTGATGGCTTGGGAATTACTCTTTCAGTGGGTGAGCATCAAAAAGAAACCTACAAAAGATTATTTGAAGCCGGCGCCCACAGATATTTATTAAGAATTGAAAGCAGTAACAGAGAATTATTTGAGAAAATTCACCCACCTGAACAGTTATTCGAAAGAAGAATCCAATGTCTGCATGATTTGAAAGATGTTGGTTTTCAGGTAGGAACAGGAGTAATGATAGGCATTCCCGGACAGACTTTGGATAATCTTGCAAAAGATATACTGTTTTTTAAAAAAATGGATATTGATATGCTCGGTATGGGACCTTTTATTGTTCATAAAGAAACACCTTTTGCTGAATATTATGAAGAAAACTTAAAAAACCTGCATGATATTTTCAGGCTTTCATTAAATATGATAGCTGCGGCAAGAATAGTTCTGAAAGATGTAAATATTGCATCTACTACTGCATTGCAGGCAATTCATCCAAATGGCAGAGAAGAAGGGTTGCTATATGGTGCCAATGTAATAATGCCTTTACTCACTCCTGCATCAGTAAGAAAAGACTATTTACTTTATGAAGGTAAGCCCTACCTTGAAGCCGGAGCCGAAGAATGCTTAGACTGTCTGAAAAGCAGCATAGAAAATCTTGACAGAGAAACAGGACTTTTCGAATATGGTGATCCTAAGCATTTTTTCAACAGAAAAATGCACTGATAATTAATAGTCTGACTAAAAATTCAATAAATTATAAGAAATCAGCATAATTTTCCTTATATTTGAAACTTTGTTAATGACAAATTTAGAATTTGATAGATATTTTAAAAAAGGTTTACTATGTTAGATTTTGAATTCAAAACCTTCGAAGAGATGACTCCTGAAGACTATCAGCGGATAGGTTTCAAGTCCGGTCTTGAAGTTCATCAGCAGCTTTACTCTGAAACGAAACTCTTTTCAAGAGCTAAAGCCGGTATTTACAGTCATGAATATAATGCGGAAATTTTACGCCATATGAGGCCCACTTTATCAGAGCTTGGAGAATATGACGGCACTGCTCTTATGGAATTTAAAACAAAAAAAAATATTATATACAGGATTAATTACGATACTGTAAGTACATATGAGATGGATGACACTCCGCCATTCAAAATCAATGATACTGCCCTTGATACTGCCATTGAGATTTCTCTTCTGCTTGATGCAAAAGTAGTGGACGAAGTACACATAGCAAGAAAGCAGTATCTTGACGGCTCTATTCCTACAGGCTTTCAGAGAACAGCCATAGTATGTGTCGGTGGCAAACTAAAGTACAAAGACAGAGATATTAATTTGATTCAGATGTCTATAGAAGAAGATTCATGCCGCGAAGAAAGCGACAAAGGTCACGAAAGAATTTATCTTACCGACAGACTGGGTATGCCTCTTATCGAAACTGTTACAGAACCTGAAATGAAAACGCCTCAGGAAGTTGCTGAAGTAAATCAGATAATAAGAGAAATTAACAGAAGTACAGGGAAAGTAAGAACAGGAATTGGTGCTGGAAGGCAGGATGTAAATGTAAGCGTTACAGGTGGTACGAGAATCGAAATAAAAGGTGTGCCAAGAATTGTAATGATCCCGAGACTTACTTATAATGAAGCTATGAGGCAGTACAGACTTCTTCAGCTAAAAGAAGAGCTGGAAAGAAGAGGAATTACTGAAGACACATTCAAAGCTGATTATAATGATATTACTAAACTTTTAAAAAAGACAAACTTTACTCCTGTTCAGAATGCTCTTGAAAAAGGACATTCCGTAAATGCAGTTCTGCTGAAAGGTTATAAAGGGCTTATGAATTGGCAGACGCAGACTGATACATATTTCTCGAAAGAAGTTTCAGACAGAGTAAGAGTAATTGCCTGTCTTACAACATTGCCGAATATTATTCATTCAGACAGCCCTATGGAAAACATTGCTACATCAGAATGGAGAAAAATAAAGGAAAGTATAGGAGCTACTTCTGATGACGTAGTCGTATTGGTATGGGGAAATGAGGAAGATGTAGAGATGGCTTCAAAAGAGATTATTATCAGAGCAAAAGAAGCTACTATTGGTATCCCTTCTGAAACAAGGCAGGCTCTCGAAGACGGCACAAACGGATTTGAAAGAATATTGCCGGGCCCTGAAAGAATGTATCCTGATACTGATTTGCCTCCTATTGAAATTACAGGGGAAAGACTTGAAAGAATAAAAGCAAGAAGACCTGAAAAGGTTTGGCTGAGAGAAGCATGGTACAGAGAAATTGGTGTTCCCGAAGATATAATAAATGATTTGAAAATATCAAAATATGCTGATTATTTCAAAGATGCAGTTAAAAATAAAAAAGCTGATCCAAAAATTGCTGCTGAACTTATCATAAAGCATCCGAAAACTTTAAAAAGACAAGGTTATGATGTTTCTATTATTAATAAAGATGCATTCACAAATATTCTTAATGCATTGAATAATAGAGAAATAGTAAAAGACGGCGTTTTTCTTGCTTTAAAAAATTCTGTAGAATTGCGCAAATGCGATAAATCCGTATTGCCCCCTGTATTTAATCCTGATAAAATCAATTATGTTGTTCAGGAAGCCATTTCTGAAGTAAATCAAAAAGAAATAAGAAAACCTGAACACAAACCAAAATTAATTACAGGCACAGCAATGTATAAAATGAGAGGCTCTGCAAACGGCTCAGATGTAAATAATTTAGTAAAAAAAATGATTCAGGAGGGATAAAATGCCAACATCAGATGATTATAAAGGATATAGCGGAATAGCTCTTGAAGTTTTAAAAAAATATGAAGCTCTTGTATGGTGCGATGTAATTCTAAAGACCACTGACGGTGATTATCAGGGATTAATCCTTCCGAGAAGTGAAACTGCCGATAATAAGCATATCGTTTTGAAAATGTTCACCGGCTATAATATTGGTATAAAAGCAGAAAAAGTACTCGATATTGTAATAAAAGGCAGAAAAATTGCAAATTATCACATTCCTGAACAGGAATTTCCATATGATAAAAATAAATCACGTGTAAAATTATTTGGTACGGGCGGTACTATTGCCTCAAGACTTGATTACAGAACAGGTGCCGTAATTCCTGCATTTTCTCCGGGAGAACTATACGGTTCTGTACCCGAACTTGCAGATTACTGTAATCTGGAAACAGAAAAATTATATGGTGTATTCAGTGAAAATATGGGACCTGATCAATGGATTGGCACAGCAAAAGCAATAGCTGCTGAAATTGAGCAGGGAGTGCAGGGAATTGTAGTAGGTCATGGTACTGATACGATGCACCATACTGCTGCTGCTCTTTCATTTATGCTTCAGGATAGCCCGGTGCCTATCGTAATGGTTGGCTCACAGCGTTCTTCAGACAGACCTTCCTCTGATGCTGCACTGAACCTGATACATTCAGTCAAAACCGCTGCAGAAAGCGATATCGCTGAAGTTTTGGTTTGTATGTTCGGTCCTACATCTGATACATACGGTTTGCTGCACAGAGGTACAAGAGTAAGAAAAATGCACTCGAGCTACCGTTCCACTTTCCGAACAATAGGAGATATTCCGATATCAATGGTAAGCAAAAAAGCAATAACTCCATTGAGAACAGATTACAAGAAAAGAAGAAATGATAAAAATTTCAAACTGTTGCCTTATTTTGAAGAAAAAGTAGGTATAGTTTATTATTACCCAAATATGCAGCCTGATATGATTGATTCTATGGTGGCAAACGGATACAAGGGAATCGTAATAGCAGGTACAGGTCTTGGTCACGTGAACAAACCTCTGTATCCTGCACTTAAACGTGCCAATGAAGCCGGAGTAGCAGTATATATGACTGTACAGACTCTCTGGGGATATGTGCAGATGTATGTGTATGAAACAGGTCGTGAAATGATGCAGCTCGGTGTAGTGCCTGCTGAAAATATGCTGCCTGAAGTAGCATACGTAAAACTCGGCTGGGCTTTGGGGCAAACAGATGACCTTGAAGAAGTAAAGAGAATAATGATGACCCCTGTAAACGGAGAAACCACCGCTACCGAACCAAGCAACGGTTATCTGGTATTTCAGGGTGGTGTACCTGAAGTGGAAGAATTTATTTCTACATATAGAAAATAAGGATTATTTATTTTTTAATTTGATTAACCTTCCGAAAGTATGAAACCTTCGGAAGGTTTTTTTTTATTGCCCTGAGATTTATCTCGGTGTTATTATCTGTATATTATATAAGGCTTTAATCAAATAATTTCACGACTTAAAAGTCATGGCAATTCATACAGGAGGAATTACCTCTTCACAAATTTCTCTATTCGAGACCAAATTTTCAGGCAACCAACGGCTTAAGCCGTTGGCTGCATTTATTCTTACCTCTTCACAAACTTCTCCACTCTATCACCAATCCTGATGAAGTACACACCACTCGGAAGATGAGAAATGTCAATTCGAAGCTCCCTCTCCCTCAGGGAGAGGGCTGGGGTGAGGGTGTTTAAAGTGGACTTCCAAACCACATTCCCAAGCACATTATAAATCTCAATCTCCTCGCTGTTTTCAAAGGGCTGAAGCCCTTTGTTGCTAAAGGATATTTCGATATATTCAGAAGCTGGATTTGGGTAAATAAATATATCCTTTTCCACTTTAGTTTCATTTTCAAGTATGCTTGAAGGAATATCTCTAAAATATGGATAGCCGTCGTTTGTGACACCGTCTATTTTCCAAATATTTTCAAAGTCCCAGCCTGCATCTGTGAAGGTAGATTTTGTTTTCATTTCTTCCGTAGTCCTGCCGGTACCGCCGTCTGAAGTCGTTTGTCCGCTTGTTTGTGTGTCCCAGAAGCTAAATAACACCTCATACTGGCCAGTTTCAAAAAGGCTATTAATACCCACCAAGCCACCGACCAAATAACCTGTACCTTCAACACTGCCTGTGCTGTAACTGTTGCTCACTTTAGAAAAGTAATTATACCCCACCAAGCCACCGACTTGTTCTGCTCCGGATACACTACCTCTACTGTAACTGTTGCTCACTGTGGATTTAGTATTACCCCCCACTAAACCACCGACCTGGTTTGAGCCGGAGACTTTACACATACTGTAACTTTCGATAATAGAAGAAGACGTAGTATTACCACCTACTAAGCCACCGATATAATTACCTCCAGAGACGCTACCTGTACTATAACTGTTGCTTATTGTGGATGAAGAATTACGACCAGCCAAGCCACCGACTTGTTCTGCTCCGGATACACTACCTGTACTATAGCTGTTGCTCATTGTGGATGAAGAATTAAACCCTACTAAGCCTCCTACACATACATCGCCTGTAATATCGCAATTAACTACACCGACATTACTAATCTCTCCTCCGCTAATATATCCGAAGAAGCTAACATAACTTTGGCTTGGACGGTTGATAAAAAGACTGTGGATTACATAGCCATGACCATCGAATTTCCCCGAGAAATTTGTTGGGGAATTAATGCCTATAGGTGAGAAGCCAAGACTATTATTCCAGTTCTTTGTATCTGATGCATCTATATCATTATCCAGCTCGAAATCAGAATCTAAATCAAAACCGCTTTCGGATAACCAACGTAAATCAGTAAGGGTTGATATATTCAGATAGCCGTCATCGTCAGTATCGCTTGGTCTGTAAGTAGTATCAATATCTATTACCGGATAAGCTGTACTTATGACCCATATAAAATCAAAGTTCCAACCTGCATTTATATAAGTAGATTTTGTTTGCATTTCGTCTGTAGTCTTTCCTGTTCCGCCGGCGGAAGTCGTTTGTTCGCTTGTTTGCGTGTCCCAGAAGCTTCTTGCCACAGTGGATTTATAATTATATCCCACTAAGCCTCCAATTTGTTCTGAGCCGGAAACACTACCTGTACTATAACTGTTAATTATAAAAGATGAATAATTATTAAACCCCACTAAGCCTCCTACATAGTAATCACCCTCAACACTGACAATGCTGTAACTGTTAATTACAGTAGAGATTTGATGTTCTCCCACCAAGCCTCCAATGTGATCATTACCCATGACACTACCTGTACTGTAACTGTTGCTAACTGTAGAAATTTCATTAAACCCCACTAAGCCTCCTACATTATAATCACCTTTAACAATAATTGCGCTAAAACTGTTAATTATTGTGGATAAAGAAGAATTTGACCCCACCAAACCACCAACATAGTCAATGCCCTCAACACTACCTGTGCTGTAACAGGTGCTCACAGTGGATGAAGAGATACCACCTACTAAACCACCTACTTGTTTTAAGCCTGTAATATCGCAGTTTACTACTCCGACATTTCTAATCTCTGCTTCGACATTATAACCGAGGAAGCCAATGTTAATTTGGCTTGGGCGGTTGATATATAAACTGTCGATTTCGAAGCCGTTACCTTCAAAAACACCTTGAAAAGGCTTTGTTTTGTTACCAATAGGTGACCAACCTTGACCATCATTCCAATTTTTAGTATCAGCAGCATTAATATCATTATCAAGTTCGAAATTCCAGCTCCAAGATGAGTCGTTTTCACTCACCCAACGCAATTCATCGAGAGTTGAGATGTTTCGGTAGCCGTCACCGTCTGTATCAATTGGTTCTGTTTGTGCAAATACAAATCCATTGCTAAGTGCAATCATTAAGATTGTTA
>CAZIXJ010000035.1:9130-12994 GCA_964542835.1 uncultured Hyphomicrobiales bacterium | reverse complement strand
ATAATGATACAATGGAAATAAGAATTAGTGGTGATATGCCTAAATCAAAAACAATAAAACCTCCAACTGATACACCGGATTCATTAGATGATAAATTAAATAAATATAGTGGCACTGATAATACACAACAAAATAATAATGATGTTTTTAATAAGGATGAAATAAATGATTTATTAAATAATGGTAAAAAAACAAAAGATAAATGCCCTAATTGTGGTAGTGATAATCTTGTTTTTAAAGAGGGTTATATCCATTGCGTGGAGTGTGGTTGGAATAAATATTCTTAAACATTATAATCTTTCTAAAATTTAGAACCTCACAATAAATATTGTGGGGTTTTTTTATATATAACTATTTATAAAAAAATAAATATATAATGACTTTAGTAACAAGACCAAATATAGATAATAGACAATTTACACAAATATCCGGTACTACTTTTAATTGGGAAGGTGAAAATGATTTTGTTGGCATATTAAAATCTAAAGGTGTTGAAATAGATGCGGATGCGTCAGAAGCATTAAGTGGATTTACATTATCTTTTATAAACAACAAAATAAAATTAGTTGATCCATCTTCTTTTATAGATTCGGATTTTGATAGTGATAGAGCAACAACAAGAGATGGTATTCCTTCTGTTAATGTTGGTGGTACAACAATAAAAGAATTTTTAGAGGAATATTTTTTTCCATCTGTCCCACCAGATTCAAGTATTAATGTTTCAAGTTCAACAAGAGAATTTGGTGATGATACATATGCTAATATTTCATGGAATATTACAAGAAACACACAACCAATATCAAGTATTGAAATTGAGAAAAAAATTAAAAAATCTTTCCAAATGAAATTATTTTTCATTATTTTTACATCTTTATATTAAAGAACTTTTATTATTTAAGGTGTTTATTTGTAATAATGTTTAAAAGAAAACTTTCTATAAAAGATAAACTCATAGCATATCTCGTTTTTTTGAGTGTTTCAGCTATATTGATTGTCAGTTTAGTATCTTATATTATGGCTAAAGAAGCTTTAATGGAGAGAACCTTTAATCAACTTACATCTGTTAAAACCGTTAAAAACAGACAGTTGAACAATTTTTTTCAGAACAGAATTAATGACATACAAATTGTTAAAAGCACAATAATTAAATTAAAGAATAAAAATGAAAATACTTATCTGAATACTCATTCTGAAGATTTTTTAATGGATTTTCTGAATTCCAATACAAATATATATAAGAACGCATATCTGCTTAATGAAACTGGTGTACATCAAATAATGAATAAAAAAGATAAAGCTACAGATTTTTATAAATATATTGACACATTCGTATTGAAAAATAATCAAATCAAGATATATTATACTGATTTTATTAAATATGGTGAAAATGATTATGTCTCTTTCTTTATTGGTACTAAATTATTACCTAAATCAAATTCATTTGTTTTTTTTAAAATTTCATCTGATGTAATAAATATGATGATGCTGGAGAATAGCGAGAATAACGGTCTTGGAAATTCAGGAGAAACTTATCTCGTAGGTGAAGATTATTTAATGAGGTCTTCTTCTAAATTTCAGAATAATTCAATTCTAAATACAAAAGTAAATACTATTGGCGTAAGAAATATAAAAAATGGAAAATATGGAGAAGAGATTTTCCCTGATTACAGAGGAGTAGAAGTATTAAGTTCTTATATAAAAGCAGACATCCCGTTTTTTAATTGGTCTCTTATGGTGGAACTTGATAAAAAAGAAGCTCTTGCACCCATTAAATCAATAAGAAATTACATTTTATTTGTTACAATTTTTATTTCACTAATTGTTTTAATAATTGCAATTATGATTTCAAAAAATTTCAGTAAACCAATTATCAGCTTAAACAAAGCTACAACTGAAATCAGCAAAGGAAATCTTGAAATTCAATTAGAGCAAACTACTTCTGATGAGATAGGTGAGTTGACATTAGCTTTTAATAATATGACAAATAATCTAAAAATCAAGAATCAGCAATTAGAATCCGAAAAATCGCTAAGATATTCACTTATACTGGATGCACAGGAGAAAGAAAGAGAAAGGCTTTCCAGAGAACTCCATGATGATATCGGACAGCTTTTTACAGCAATAAAACTGAATCTGGAAAACACTAAAGAAAATGATAATTATAAGAATGAAGCAATCAATAAATCAATTATGTTTGTTAATGATGCTATTGATGAAATAAGACGAATTTCTAATGATTTGATGCCGGCAATATTAAAAGAATTCGGACTTGTATTTGCAATTGAAAACTTTTTAAAAAATTTACAAAAATACAGCAATATCAATGTGAAAAGTTTTATTGATTCCAATATTAACTTAAAAGACAGGAAAAAGACTATTTATATTTTCAGAATAATACAGGAAGCTGCAAATAATACAATAAAACATGCAAATGCTTCTGAAGTGAAAATATCTATTCAAAAAAAAGAAAATATTGTAAATTTGAATTTTGAAGATAACGGAAAAGGTTTTAATTTGGATGAAATAAATTATGGAAACGGATTATTTAATATAAAAGAAAGAGTTAGAAATATGAATGGAAAAATACAAATCGTTTCTAAAATTGGTTTCGGTACTTCAATTAATATAGAAATACCTGATTAAGTACATTTATATTAATTTTGGAAATATCAAAATGAATAAAATAAAAGTGATACTCGTAGATGACCACAACATTGTAAGAGATGGGATTAAGAATCTTTTACTAAATGATGTTTCTATAGAAGTAATAGGAGAAGCCTCAAATTATAATGAATTAATAGATTTACTGAAATATAGCATTCCTGATGTACTAATTCTTGATATATCCCTACCCGAAAAATCAGGTATTGAAATTACACGGGAAATCATTAATAATTATTCTGATATTAATATTGTAATTTTATCAATGTACACTGAAGAAGAATTTGTATTGAATGCCGTAAAAGCAGGTGCTAAGAGTTATCTGCCCAAAAACACAACAAAAAAAGAATTAATCGAATCAGTAAAATCAGTCGCTGAAGGCAAAGAATATTTCAGCAGTACTATTTCAGGAGTTTTGATGAATTCTTATCTGAAAACTTTAAAAAAATCAGACTCAAACAGCAGCGGAAACGCTGAATTATCCAAAAGAGAAACTGAGGTACTCAAATTATGTTCTGAAGGTATTAGCAATAAAGAAATATCTGAAAAATTGTTTATTAGTGTGCGTACTGTAGAGTCTCACAAAAATCATATAATGCAAAAACTAAACCTGAAATCTTCAGTGGAAATGATAAAATACGCAATTAAATCGGGAATTGCAGAATTATAAAGATAATTTACTGCTTTACAATTAATCAATACATTACATTATCCTAATCCAATTATTTTAAATTAAGTAAAACACTTAATAATTTACGCATAATCCTTATTGATATATTACCCATAATTAACAAACTTTGTAATAGTTATTGTTAATTTTTTAAAATTATTAGAGGTTATGTTATGAAAAAAATCAGTTTATTTCTATCGGTAGCAGCTATTTCCTTGATGTTTTCTACTCAGATATTTGCATCTGAATTTTCGGCAGGAGCAGATGTTATGAGCAGATATATTTGGCGTGGTGCTGATTACGGTAATTCACCAAGCATACAGCCTACGCTTGAATTTTCATCCGGTGGTTTTGCAGTAGGTTCATGGGGAGCATTCAGCATAGATACTGATGTTTATCAGGAATTAGACCTTTATATGTCATATTCATTTGGGGAATTATTATCAATTGGTATTACCGATTATTTTTTCCCGGTATATCAAAGTTCTAATGCTATGTTCAGTAATAAGTATTTTGATTATGATAACGAAACT
>CAZIXJ010000035.1:0-9120 GCA_964542835.1 uncultured Hyphomicrobiales bacterium | reverse complement strand
CCGGGCATATAATAGAAGGTAACCTCGGATATAATTGTATTTTACTCCCGGTTTATCTATCTGCTAACGTAGCATTCTACGGAGCAGATAAAAACGAAGATGGTGATAATAATTTTTCTGCTTATATTGAATTGGGGCATAACGGCACTCTCAATGATGTAGAATATAGTGTGTTTTTAGGGATTACTCCTTCTGAAGGTTTGTATGGTGATGGTTTTGGAGTGGTTAATCTCGGATGCTCTGCTACAAAAGAAATAAAATTCTCAGAAACATTCTCAATGCCTGTAATGTCAGGATTAATCTTCAATCCTCAGAATGAAAATGCTTATTTAGTTTTTGGATTCTCATTATAAAATATTTTTTGTAAATTAATTGGAAATTATTGATATGTTAGATACTGGTACTACCGGATTTATGATACTGGCTACAAGTCTTGTAATGTTGATGACTCCGGGACTTGCATTTTTCTATGGCGGACTTGCCGGAAAAAGAAATATTTTGGGTACAATGATTCAGACTTTTGTATCATTGGGTATCACTACAATTCTTTGGGTTACTATTGGATATTCGCTTTCTTTCAGTGGTGGAGAAGGTGGAATTATCGGTAATTTAGATAAAGTATTCCTAAACGGAGTGGATTTTAAAGACTTATATGGCGGACCCGAGGGCAAATTCCCTGAATATATATTTATTGCCTATCAGATGATGTTTGCTATTATTACGCCTGCACTAATAACAGGTGCATTCATTAACAGAGTTACGTTCAAATCATATTTGATATTTCTTGTATTTTGGCAGCTTCTCGTATATTATCCTTTCGTACATATGATATGGGGTGGCGGACTTCTGGCTGAATGGGGAGTTTTAGACTTTGCAGGCGGTATTGCAGTACACACTACTGCTGGATTCGCAGCTCTGGCTTCAGTAATATATGTTGGCAAAAGGAGAGACTATGATTCACCACCTAACAGCATACCACTTGTAGCAATAGGAACAGGACTGCTTTGGTTTGGATGGTATGGTTTTAATGCCGGAAGTGAACTTGGAGTAGATAGCATTACTACTCTTGCATTTCTGAATACAGACGTTGCTGCATCGTTTGCTGCAATTACATGGATGGTAATCGAATGGGCGCGAGACAAAAAACCAAAATTCGTAGGATTACTCACAGGAGCAGTTGCAGGACTTGCTACAATTACTCCGGCAGCGGGATTTATTTCGCTGCCTTGGGCTATGGTGCTTGGTATTATTGCCGGAGCAGGCTGCTACCTTGCCGTACAACTGAAAAATAAATTAGGATGGGATGATGCTCTTGATGTATGGGGAGTTCACGGCATTGGTGGTGTAATAGGAACTATACTTCTCGGTATTTTTGCATCTGATACGATTAATGGTCAGAATGGTCTTCTTTACGGAGACTCTTCATTTTTCTTCAAACAATTAGTAGCAGTATTAATAGCTGCAGTATATGCTTTTATATTTACATACATAATGCTTCTAATTATTAATTTCATTACGCCTGTAAAAGTAACAGAAGCTGATGAAGACTTAGGGCTTGATGCTTCATTGCACGGTGAAAAAGCATATGATGAAGGAGCAATGTAAATCTTTTAATTAAACTGCCTCTAAATAAAAGTCCTCGCTTGTTTCATATAACTATGCGGGGGCTTTTTTTGTTTGTTTAAAAATATATTGAATGAATTATAATCTAATTAAAATAACACCTGTTTTTTTTCATCAAGTTCTACAAAATCATAATCAGGTTTGGAGGCAAAAAGATTATCCTCAATTTCGTTAAGTTTATTGATTGTGGCGTTAATTGCATAATCAGACTCATCTATTCCTATCCATTTTCTACTGTTTAAATGAGCTGATTTCAACGTAGTACCAGAACCACAAAAAGAATCAAGTACAATACTATTTTCATTAGAAGAAGTTTTGATAATCAAGTCTAATAAATTAGCATTTTTTTCTGTAGGGTATGTGGGGTATTGCGGGTCTTTATACTCCCAAATATCCTGAACTCTTTTTCCTTCTCTTTCATCGGCAAATATTATTTTTCTGGGATTGCCCGTAGAAGACCATTCAATCAATCCTTCTTTATCCCATTGCTTTAATGTTTCTACGTCAGATCTCCAGTGCCTTCCTTTAGGCGGCAACTTCCCCTTAAAAGGTTGATTAGATTTTCCGTTTTCAGTCTCGCCCGGTGCGTGAATTGGTACGGTAGTGTATCTTCTCCCGTATTTATCTGTTTTCGGAAAAAGCTTTTCAATGTCCTTTTCGGAATATTTTTCTCTGGGTTCGTTCCATACAGGATTTACTGATTTTGTATAAAAAAGAATCAAGTCCTTTATATTCCCATATCCTGTACGGTTAAAGTTTTTGGGATTGCATTTTATTCTTGTAATATCATTTTTAAAATTCTCAATACCAAATATTTCATCCATCAATATTTTTACGTAATGTCCAATTTTATAATCAATATGAAGATAAATTGAACCTCTTTCAGACATCAATTCTTTGAGTAATATCAATCTTTCTTTTAAAAATTGCAAATAATCACTGCTAAGCAATTTATCTGTATATGCTACATCTCCGTTTCTTGAATTACTTATCGTGGAAGCTCGCCCATCAGTAATTGTAAAATTTCCGCCTGTAGCAAAAGGGGGGTCAATATAAACCAAATCAATCTTACCTCTTAAATTTAAATCCTTTATAAGATGATTTAGTCCAAATATATTATCAGATTTTATTAGTAAATTTTTCATAATTATTAAAGTTGATAAAGAAATTCTCTCAAAACAAGTGCACTCATAATATTATATTTTCTGTATTTTTCAGTGATAGCTTTATACATCTTATTATTTCCCTTAATAAAAAGAACACCGTCTAAAATTGCAATTTTTTCAGCTTTTACCCCTTTTGAATTAATTGTACTAATTGCATCATTAAACTGTGCATTTTGATGGCCACCGAAGTCTGTTAAAAATTTTGCTTCTCCAATAACATATTTTTTATTGAATCTACCTACAAAATCTAAACCTTTATTGTGATTATAACCTAAGTATTACCTTGCAAAATTCATCATTGCATTATCACTTGCATTTAAGAAAGCATCATTATCATCATTTAAAAATTCTTCTAATGAAACAGGTTCGATACCTAATGATTTCTTTTTCAGCCAACCACGGAACATAGGTCCAATTTGCCTATTTGTTTCTTTAGGTTCACTACATCGTTCAAAAATTTTATCAAGTCCCATTTCATACAATCTTCCACAGATTCTGTTTATTGTTCTCGGATTACGGTCAATTGCTGAACTATCTCTCTTTAAATAAGCAATATAACTATCCTTGACAGGAAACAAATCAAATTTTAGCAAAAGACGTATTAATTTATCATTATCCTTTTTGTTGAAAGATTTTTCAACTTCCGACCATAATTCTTTGTTAATATCTCTTATCCCTTCAGGTATAGTTGGATAAACCTGAAAAAGATCATCTAAATATGACCTTTGATTTGCATATTCAATACTTAATTTAATCCATTTATTCATTTTATGCAATTACATTTAATTCTTATTTTATGAAATTTCATTTCATCTGCAAAACGAAAATACAATATAACAAATTTGTGTTAAATCGTAAAAATATCATTTCATAAATTATAATAATTATCCTGCTTATCCATTCATTATTATTTTAGAATGATATTAGATTATTTATGAAACTTGAAAACATACTTGATATTCTTATGTTCCGTGAAGGAACTGATGAAGACAGCGATACTAATTTGCCTGTTGTTACCACCGGCTCGGTTGTGCTGGGGATGATATTCAGGTCCGCAATAATAATTATTCTGATGTTTATATTCAGCGAATACTTTCGAGAAATGTGGTATCTCGGAGTTTTCATTTTCTGGTTTTTTGTTGCATATCCCGCATACAGACAGTATAATAAATTCAATAAAAGAATGGAAAATTTTCAGGAAGAAACTCTTTGCGGTACCTGCCGCCACTTTAATCCAAGCGGACAGCTTTGCACAATTTATGATGAACACGTTAGCCGAAATCATATTCCCTGCAATGGTGAGGCTTGGGAACCGAGAGATGATTACGTGTGATTGTTCCTGCTTCTGAGATATTCAAATATTGTTACGTTCAGCAAAAACATAAGCAATCCGTAAAAAATATCTTCTACAGGAATGGATACCAGTCTGATACCCAGATTTTCGCTGTCGTTATACATTACCACAGGCAAATATGTAAGAATACCGTTTACGATAAAAAACGGAATAAGCGAGATAAGATAAGAGAGATAAACCGTTTTGAAATTAATTTTAAAAGTAAAAATATAACTCATTACAAGATAAATTGACAGAAGAATAAACGTAAAAAAAGTATAAATATGTGCTTTGAAAAATGCAGCTACAAATATAAATATTACCAAAAAAAATGTATTAATGTAATGCTCGTGATTAATATTCTTACTGAAATTTACAAATGTCTTGATATTTTCATAAACAAAAAGCAAAGCATATGGAATTGCAATGAAAAACATCCACTCCTCTACCGGAAGCCCAAAAAGATAAATACCGATAAGATAATCGGGATTAAAACTCCATACGCCCATAGACGTAAACCAAATATCCCATAAAATAAAAAATACAAGCGTAATAAATATTGAGATTGATACATTTTTGATATTTTTTATAAAATTCAGTTTTTTCTCAAAACTCATTACTAAAGGTATGAGAATCGTAAAAATATTCAGCAGCAAATAAGTGTATTTCATTTTTTTACCATATCATAATATTTTTGGGAAACTATTAGCATACCGAAAGACTCTCCGTCTTCTTTGGAAGTATGGCTGTGGTGCATATGATGCGCTTTCAGCAATACTTTAAGATAGTTTGAGTTTTCAATATTTTTGAAAAGCATCTTTCTTAATTTTTTAAATCTTTTGTGAATCAATACTTCGTGAACTAAAAAATATGCAATTCCATAAAGCAATATCCCCAGTCCGATATAGAATTTGAAGTCAAATCCCGCCATTGCTCCGAACATCATGAAAAGCCAGCTCGGTATAGCAAAAATCAGAAAAAATGCGTCGTTTTTCTGAAAAAAGCCCGGAGTCTGAACGTGATGGTCTTCGTGAAGAACCCATAAGAATCCGTGCATTACGTATTTATGGGCAAACCAAGCAGTAAATTCCATAAAGAAGAATGTAGCAATTACAATAAGTATATTTATAATTATTTCCATAATTCCATAATTCCATAAATTATTTTTGATACATATTATTAAGCTCATTTACGAATCTATCAATTTCCTCACTGCCGAATCCTTTTTCTTTTGCTGCTTCTTCAAGAGTACCCCAGACAGGCTCGCCACAGGCAATACACTTTACTCCTTCTTCCATCAGATACTGAACTGACGCAGGCAGAATATCAACCAATTCTTCAATATAGATATTTTTTGTAATTTTTTTCATTGCTCAATTCCTCGAAAAACCCGAAAGCCTCATAAGTATTAAGTCCTGTAGATTATGTGCCAAACTTACCGGTACTGTAAAGCTCTCCATCATAATAGCAAAGGCAAGCTCCTCCCCGTCCATAGTCGTTACATAACCTGAAATATTTGAGACGTTATTCATAGAGCCGGTCTTGGCAACTACAGTACTTTCAGCAAGAGACATTTTCATTCTCCTTTCAAGAGTACCGAAATCACCCGGTCTGGCAAGAGAGCCTATGAAAACATCTTTATATTCAGAACGATATACCGAAGACAAAAGTGTTACTATATAATCGGGAGAAATTAGGTTTAGTCTGGATAGCCCCGAGCCGTCATTTATTGATACAGCAGAATTATTAATTCCGTTTTCATCCAGAAATTTATTAATTTCCTGAATACCATTTTCAAAGCTGCCTGTTCCGGTATTTTCTTTTGCTATTGTTTTTAGTAATATTTCAGCAGTCAAATTATGACTGGACTTGTTGGTAGTTTTAATTATTTCTGATAATTCAGGAGATTTATAATCACAGACTGACTCCATCGAAGTATAATCGGGCTTGTGATTTATATCATTAATATCCAGCAAAGCCCCCCGAAATCTTATAAACTTATCTTCAAGAGTTTCCCTGAAGATATTTAAAAAAAACAAAGTGGGGTTATCTATTGTAGCACTTATTTTTTCAAAATTTCCAGTCGAATCATATGCTATTGTTCCTTTAAGCTCTATCAGATTTGTTCCGTATTCACGAATTACGGATATATCAGTGAGTTCTTTTTCAGAGCCAGTCTTTACGTTATTAATTATTCTTACATAAGAATTTTCAGGGAAAATAGATATTTCAGTAGTCTCTCCGGTAGAATCACCCTGAAAAACGAAGAGGTCGAGTTTATTGTCATTTATGGAAATAGCATTTACCTGAGCTGAATAGGGATAGAGCATATCATCCCAAGCCCAGCCCGGTCCGTAATAGTTATCATCGAAATAACTGTCATCACCAATTATATTCCCCTGAATAGAACTAATGCCGATGGAATCAAGTACATTTACAAATTTTTTGATTACATTCAGTGGGTCATCTCTGTAAAAGCCCGAAAAAGAAGGGTCCCCGGAGCCTCTTACTATTATATTCCCGACGAACAGACCATTTTCCTCAAGTTTTCCGTTTAGATAAAGCCTTGTAGTAAATCTGAAATCTTCGCCAAGATATTTAAGTGCAGCCGCCGTAGTTACTAATTTCAAAGTAGAAGCAGGTATTAAATTTTTGTTTGCGTTGTACCTGAAAAAAAACTCTCCGTTTCTGAGCGAAAATACGCTAACTCCAATAGATGCATTATGAAAATCATTAGAGTTTACAAGAGAATGTAAGTCGCTCTGCAATTCTTTTAACTGATTTTTTTTCTGTTTTAAAACTATTGTAGTATCATTGCTGATATCATCAGCAATTATCGCTTCATAATTCAGAATTATTGAAAATAATATTAACAGTAGTGCCTTCATCATTTTTGCTCTCAATATGCAACTTACCACCAAACAAATCTACTATTTTTACAACAAAAGTCAAACCAAGTCCCAGCCCTTCATATTTTCTGTTTATTCCTTCACTCACCTGCCGGAATTCCTCTTTTATTAAGTCGATTTTATCCTGAGGAATACCTACTCCTTCGTCTTTCAGATAGATAATTATTTTATTATCAGCCGCTGTTCTGATACCGAGTGTAATTTGTCCGCTATCTGAAAATTTGACTGCATTCTGAATTAGCTGCTCCATCATTTTAGCAAAAAGATGATTGTCGATTCTTACAAATAGCTCTTTATCCTGTATTTCAGTTTTGAATTTGAGATTTTTCTTTTCGCAGGATACTTTGTAATGATATGTTAAATGATAAAGCACATCTGAAATGTCCTGTTTTTTAAGAACTATGGATGTATCCTCAGTTTGTACTTTGGATAAATCAAGCAAAAGCTCAAGTGCATTTTTTAATCTGTTGGTTGAGTCTTCTATTATTGATATCACTTCAGAATAATTATCATCATCAAAAGACTGCATAATTTGAATACCACCTATAATCCCATTCAGAGGTGTTCGTAACTCGTGGCTTATATTACCGAGTATAACTGATTTTATTGAATTTGCCTTTTCAGCAATAATTTTTGCTTTTTTTAATTCATTCTGCTGTTTTTTTAATTCGGATATATCTTCCTTTATCGCTATAAAATTAATTATTTCATTATTTGAATCAAAAACAGGAGAAATAATTGCATTTTCCCAGTAAGTATCACCATTTTTTTTCTTGTTTAACATTTCACCGCGCCAGACATTACCGGATGTAATAGTATTCCATAAATCTTCGTAAAATTCATTACTCTGATTATCTGTTTTGAGTATTCTCGGGTTCTGATTAATTACTTCCTCTCTTGAATATCCGGTTACTTCAGAGAATCTTTTGTTCACATATTCAATATTACCATCAATATCAGTAATAATAACTACATTGGCACTTTGCTCTATCGCCTTCTGCCATTTTGCGGATTGTTGGTGCAATTTCACAGTATCAGTAACATCACGCATAAGTAGTGAATATCCAATCATCTCATTATTAAGGATGATTTTTGTAATGCTAACAAGAATATCTTTTACGCTGCCATACTTATCCAGACGCTGTACCGGAAAATCTTTAATTTCTTCATTATTTTCTATTCTTTTAATTAACGATTTACAGTCTGTTTCTACAAAAGGAGATTTGCAAATATCGGTAATATGTTTGCCTATAGCTTCATCTTCAGTGAATTTGTATATTTCAGTGGCTGCTTTGTTCCATCCGTATATTATGCCTTCTTTATCCACTCCGATTACGGCATCGTTAATATTGTCCAGTATAGCAAGATGTTTCAGTTTCAACTCTTCGCTTACTATTCTGTTTGTAATATCTTTCAGCACACCGATTATCTTTTCGGGATTGCCGTTTTTATCATTAATGCTGCTACCTGTAATGCTAAAATATTTAGGTGATGAAAAACCTCCTGAAATTCTTAACTGATAACTATTTTTATTTTCTTTGCCCTGCTGAAAAACTTTGAAATATTCGATTAAGCCCTTACGATAATTCTCATCTACCAGCTCAATCACTTCATCAAAATGATAAATGTTTCGTTCAGAATTAAGATTCATCAAAATTTTTGATTCGTCAGAAATAAAAAAATCATTTTTATTAATATCATATTCCCAGCTACCTACTTTTGCCAGCATATAAGAATGTTTCAGCCTTTCATTGCTTTTCCTGATTTCTTTTTGCTGTTCCTTGGAAATAGTAATATCTTCAATAGTGGCATGATACATTTTTTCATTTTTCTGGTATCTGATATTAAATCTGGTAAATACTTTACTCTTATATTTTGATAATAATATAATTTCATCAGAAAATGACCTTGGAGTTTGTTCAAATGCTTTTTTCAGTAAGAGATAAAACTCATCCTGATAATCAGGATATATTATAGTAGAAATATCTTTTCTTATAAGGTCATCAGAGTTGAAATCAAATAATTCGATTATTTTTCTGTTGAAAAAATCAATTTTATGAGACGAATCGAATTTTATAAAACCCACAGG
>CAZIXJ010000034.1:0-13004 GCA_964542835.1 uncultured Hyphomicrobiales bacterium | reverse complement strand
TATAGCCAAGTATTATATCAGAAGCCGGATTCATTGATTGCCAGATTGCATTGAAATCCATAATGGCAATCATATCGTTGGAAGTTTCTACTATTCTTCTTTGGGAACGTGTCATTTTTTCGGCGAGATCAACCGCTCTCGCTCTGCTTGAGATTAATGAATTAAGGAAACCGAAGAATGCAAAACTGACAAATATTGCAATTATTAAAGTAATCAAAGGGAGTAAAGTCTGAAATTTCCCTCCAAAATCAGGAACTGTAGCAAATTCGATCTTAATCGTTCTGTCGGCTAACTGATAGTCGATAATTTCATTTATTAATGGTGTGAAACCGGCTTTATCGAAGAAATGGCTGTTATCAGACTGATAAATCACATTTTTTTTGCCTTCATAATCAAGGTCGAAAATTCTGAAATATATTGAGGAGTCACTGGCAAATCCGGTGCTTTTTTCTTCTGATACGGCACTTTTTATAGCATTTTTGAAATAAAGGTCAGCTTTTATTTCAAGCAGAACAGCGGCATCAAAATTATTAATCCTTTGATTTTCAGTATCAGTTTTGGAATCTTTCTCATATAAAGGGCTTATCATATAAAAACTGACTGTATCATTTCTTCCGTAATTCTTTACAGGAGAAGTAACCAGTATTTTTTCCTTCATAGCCTTATTCATTGCTGTTTTCAAATCATCGTTTGTGTAGTAATCGTAGCCAAGCTGATGAATGTTTGATTCAAGCGGGATTATGTATTCCGATGGAAAATATACTTGTCTATCTCCTTCAGGATGAATATTGTAATCATAATATCCCATTGATTTTGCATTATAAACAAATGCTCCCTTTTCTTCGTTTGATACTTTGGGAGCATATATTACTCCGAGTATCGAAGGGTAAGTCATTGTAGGTACGGTACTGTAAAGCTCGAAATAATCTTTTGGAACTTTAAACGGGAAAATATCAAATAACACGGAAATCGAATTGATTACTTCCAGCTTTCTTTGCTTTTTAGCTTCCAGCCTGCTTATTACAGAATTAGTAGCTTTTCGGAATTCCTGCTTTTGATTATTTTTTACCATCAATTTTGCCTGATCCCATATAAAGAAGCTGAGTATCAGAAACAAAATTAATACCAGATATGCAGGATAAGTCTTTTTAAAATTAAAAAAAGATTTTTTATTTTTCTGATTTTCTTTTAGAATCTTATCGTAGTTGTAATTATTATCTGTCATAATATTTTTAAATTTATTTTGAATTAACTATTTAATACATTTTTTACTTCATCGGCAAACGTAGCTGTATTTACGGGCTTTGATATATATGAATCAAAGCCTGCCTGCAGAAATTTATCTCTGTCGTTGCCTGTAGCAAATCCGGTAACGGCAATAAATTTAGTATCTTTAAGATTAGGTAAGTCTTTCAAAGCCTTAATCAGTTCAGTACCATGCATATCAGGGAGTAAAATGTCCATAATTATCAGTACCGGAGTATTCTCTTTTGCCCAATCAATAGATTTTTTGGCATTTTCAAAATCAAATGTTTCAAAACCACTTCGCTTTAGTAAAGTAGAAAATAATTTCCTTACCGGCATATTATCTTCGATTATCATTATTGTTTTTTCATTACTCATAATATATCCTTAAATAATTATTGTACTACGGTAATTTCTACACGTCTGTTACTGGCTCTGCCTTCCGGTGTATTAGTAGGACCGACGGGGTCAATAGAACCAACTCCGGTGCTTAATACAGATGCTTCGGGCATTCCTCGGTTAATTAAATACTCTTTTATTTTTTCAGCTCTTACGTTAGATCTTTCAGTATTCTGGATTAGAGTTCCGGCATTATCGGAGTGCCCTACTACCCTTATTTCTACGTTTTGATTTTCATTATACAATCTGATAATATTATCAAGATAATTTTGAATTTCAGGCGTAATATCAGTAGCTGCGGATGTGGTATATCTGAAAGTCCTGGTTTCCGTCGTTGCAATTTCTTCTGTTAGTTCCTGCTGCTCGGGAATATTAACCGCAACATCCTGTTCTTCAGTTCCATCAGGAGAAAATGCTCTGTTTGGCTCTTCAGAAGCGGCAATATCTATAGTGTCAGGTTCTAATTCGGCTAATCTGATAATACCGATATTAGTTGCAGGAAGTGACTCGGCAAATCTGTATTCCGGAAATTCAATTCCCCTTTCATCTATGGCTGAAGCAAGATAAGTAGGAGGAGGCTTATATGTAGGGTCATAGTTAATTGTATCAGTTATGAATTTATCCGGTCCTATTTTTATTGCAAGTCCCATTTTGGTAAGAAGAGTATTCCAGTTAGAGCCGTTATCGGTAATCACATTTGTTCCGTAATGTAGGGATATATAGGGCGAAAACCTAATCCTCGTTCTGTAGTTGTAATCAATCATAAAAATGTCGTATCCGATACCGACGTTAAATCCTATTCTCGTTTTTATATCATTAAAATTGATTTTGCTTCTTTCTGTAATATGCTCTGTAAATTCAAAATCTTTTTCATTGTAAGCGTCGCTTTGGTAATTTATTTCAAAATCAAGTCCACCAAATAAGTGCAAACCTTCAAAAAGAAAATTGTATCTTACAGAAGGAGAGATAGTGATATAATTCAATGAATTTTGATGAGAATATACGGTATTAAAAGTATCATTTTCTACTATATTTTCTGTGGAATTATCTCTAAAATCAATAAATGCAACTTTTAAAAAGTATCCGAGATTTTCTCCCGAAGGAAGCCATTCGGCAATTCCGCCAATATGATAACCCGAGCCGATACCATCATTGAAATCCACTTCAGTATAAAACGGGTTGTTTTCAGTAAAAAGATCACGTGAAATTTTCAAATCACCGTAATATACATTGTAATTAAAACCGCCAAATGCTCCAAACCACCAATCTCCATACTGGCGCTTCAGAATAAGGGTATCTTTTGATTCGGTTACTTCAATGCTTGTGATATTGCCCACAGGTGACTGTGCCATCAGTGTAACTGAAATAACTGACAAAAGAACACAATATTTAATAAAACTACTCAAAAATCAAACTTCACAGATTAAATTTAAAAAAATATATAGTCACAAACCGAAAACTATATAAAGAAAAATAATCGTAATAAATAAAAAAAAAGTGTTAATAAAAAAATCTAATATGTTAGATTTGTATTTATTACAAAATCCAATTTTCAATATAATGAAAATATAAGGATTATAAATACGAAAAAATACGGAGTGCCTATGCTTCATGAATTATTACGTCCGGAAATACATGAGTTGATAGAAAACAGAAACTGGTCGGCATTGCGTGATGTTTTAAAGTCCTGGCAGATACCTGAAATAGCAGAATTTATTATCGAACTGGAAAAGTCCGACAGGGTAATACTTTACAGATTATTACCGAGAGATATTTCTGCTGATGTATTTTCTTATATGGATTATGATGAAAGAGTAAGTCTTCTTTATGACCTTACGGATAATGAAACCAAGCAGCTACTCGCAGACCTTTCTCCCGATGACAGGACTGAACTGCTGGAGGAACTTCCGGCAAAAGTAACGCGTACTCTTCTTAATCTTCTCGAACCCGAAGATTTGAAAGAAGCAAGGTCTCTTCTCGGATACCCGGAAGAGAGTATAGGCAGAAAGATGACTCCGGATTTTGTAGCGGTAAGACCGGAGTGGACTGTCGCAAAAGCTCTTAATCACATAAGAAAATTCGGCAAAGATTCAGAAACAATTTACAGAATATACGTAACTGATAAATCAGGAAAATTAATTGATGATATTTTGCTTAGAAATATCATTATAGCGGATGAAGAAAAACCCGTGTCATCACTTATGGATTACCACGTTACTTCTGTTCCTGCATTTGAAGATCAGGAGCAGGCTGTAAGAATTATGGAAAAATACGACCTTTTTGCATTGCCTGTTGTGGATTCCAACGGTATGCTCGTAGGGATAGTTACTTTTGATGATATGTATGACATTTCGGAGGAAGAGGCTACAGAAGATTTCCAGAAAATTGGTGGTATGGCTCCGGTTGATCAGTCTTATCTTAGTGCCGGAGTGAGGAAGCTGTGGACCAAAAGATTCCCCTGGCTTTTGATTTTATTGCTTGCTAATTTTATTACGGCGGCACTTATTTTGCATTATGAATCACTATTGGCTCAGCTTGTGGTACTAACTGCATTTATGCCGATGCTGCTCGGTACGGGAGGAAATACCGGTACTCAATCTGCTACTCTTGTAATTCGTGCATTATCTATTGAAGAAATTGATGTTGGAGACTGGTGGCGTGTATTTCTAAAAGAACTTCTTGTTGGATTGCTGCTTGGTATTGCACTTGGGATATTTGCTTTTGTAAGAGGGCTTTTTTCTGATGAACAATCTGTAAATATTCCTCTGATATTGGGATTATCTATGATTGCCGTAATTATTTGGGCAAATATTGTTGGTGCACTTCTCCCTTTGCTTATTAAAAAGGTAAGGCTGGATCCTGCGGTAATTTCTAATCCGCTTATCTCTACTCTTACTGACGTCTCCGGTATTATTATTTATTTCAATATTGCTGCATTTATGCTGTAAGGCTACCGGACAAATATTAATTTTACTACGGCACCTTCATCGCCGTTCATAATTATCATATCGCCCGAGTGATAATTCATTATAGTCTTTACAGTTGCAAGCCCTAAGCCTGTGCCTTCGCTGTGATTCAGTATTTTATTTGATGTAAACATATCAATATCACTTTGCAAAACTATTTCAGGGAAGCCGGGTCCGTCATCTCTGATTTCTACAATAAGATTTTTTTCATCCATTGTAAGTTCAATATCAATTCTTCCACCAAAATTATTGAATTTCACGGCATTCTCAATTATCAGCCTCAATGACTGAGATATTAGATATGCATCGGCATTTACTAAATGAATATTTTCATTTGGGATGGTATTTACTTTTATGTTCTTCTTCTCTGTTAATTCCTTCAAATTAAAGAGAGATTCTTCTATCAGCAAATTAATATTATTTTCTTCGGGACAAAATTCATAATGCTCGCTTTTTAATTTGGTTATTAAAAGTGATAATTCGGTAAATCTCTCCAGTCTGTCGGAAGATTGGATAATAAAATCGCAATATTCCTTATGCTCCTGAGATATTAGCTCTTTTTTCAGAATATTTGCAAAGCCTTTTATTCCGTTTACGGGAGTTTTCAGTTCATGAGAAAGAAGTGATATAAAGTTGGATTTGGCTTCGTCCAGCTTGGAAATCCTGATATTTGCCTTGCGAAGCTCCTCGGTTCTCTGTTTTACTTTATCTTCGAGTATTTCATTCATCTCACTGAGCTGTTTTCTTTTGGCGCTCAGCTCTATATGGGTGTTCACCCGGGAAAGCATTTCTCCTGCATTAAATGGTTTTGTAATGTAATCTGCAGAACCATATTCAAAACTTTTGATAATTGTTTCGTCATCATTTTTTGCAGTAAGAAATATCACGGGTATTTCGCTGCTTATTTTTCTGCTTTGGATTTCCCGCATTACTTCGAAACCATCCATTTCCGGCATCATAATATCAAGCAGTATCATATCAGGAGTGTTTTCTTCAAGTATTGCGAGGGCTTCTTTGCCACTCGTAGCCATTGCTACATCATAATTGTTTCTGTATAACACTGCCGCGAGCAATTGAAGATTTTTCGGCTGGTCATCTACAATTAAAACCAATCTTTTATTATTGTTTTCCATTATTTTCTTTTTCAATTGTTTCTAATAATTCTTCGTATTGATTTAGATGCTTTTTAATACCCACAATATCAAAATTATTGGATAAATCACTGAGTTGTTTTGAATATTTTCTTAGCCTTAACGAATCAAAATTTTCAGATATTTCATAAAGTTTATCCGTTAGATTATTCAAATCACCAATAATAAGGGTTGATTGTAATTTATCTTTTACTTTTTTCTGTTGTTTTAAGTCATTTATTAATCCTTCGTAATCTTCAATTTTTTCAATTTGCTCAATAATGTCAGAATTATCTTTGTCCTTATAATTTACGTCGGAAGCTTTTTCAGGTAATATATCCAGAATAGTTTCCAGTAATATTTTTTTGCTGATTGGCTTAGGGAGATAGGCATTGCAGCCAATATCTATCAACTCTTCATCATCTCCTTTCATAGCAGAAGCAGTAAGTGCTATTATCGGGATATGGCTGATTTTATTCGTTTTTCTGATGATTTTTGTAGCTTCTTTGCCATCCATTTCCGGCATTTTTATATCCATCAGTATAATATCAGGAAGATATTTCTGAGTTTTCTCTATAGCTTCCAATCCGTTTTGTGCTTCATATATTTCAATATTTTTACTTTTTGAACCTTTGAAAAATTCACTTACAAGGTGCCTGTTTAATTCTATGTCATCTACAATCAAAATTTTAATATCTTTCAGAAATTTGTTGTAATTAGTTGATTCAGTACCTGAAATAGACTTTTTGCTTTCTTCATCAGTTAATATTACATTGTGAATTATCAGTTCGAATACTGACCCGTTAGGAATATTGTCTTTGATACTTATCTCACCGTTCATCATTTCTATAAGGCGTTTAGTAATTGCAAGCCCCAGCCCTGTGCCTTCGTATTTTCTGTTGCTCTGCCCGCTTTGCTGCTTGAATGATTCGAATATTTCAATTTTTTGTTTATCCGGCACACCTATTCCGGTATCTTTTACCGCAATTTTCAAATCACATTTGTTATCACCCAAATCATATTTTTCAGCATCAATGGTTATGCTGCCCAGGTGAGTAAATTTTACGGCGTTACCTACTAAATTTATAAGTATTTGTCTGATTCTTACTTCATCAAGTATAAAAGAATTATCGAGGGATTGATGAATATTTATTTTAAAATCAAGCCCTTTTTCATCCATCTTTAATTTGAATATTCTTTGAATTTCATTTATCAAATCCTTTGGGTTTACCGGAGACCATTCTAACTCCATTTTTCCTGATTCAATTTTGGATAAATCAAGTATGTCGTTGATAATATTAAGAAGGTTTCTGCTGCTTGAGATAATTGCTTCGAGATAATTTGTAGTTTGCGTATCTGTTGATTTTTCATAGAGAAGCTGTGAAAAACCGATTACTGCATTCATCGGCGTTCTGATTTCGTGGCTCATATTTGCAAGAAATTCACTTTTGGCAGTATTTGCCGATTCGGCTTGCTCTTTTGCATTTTTCAGCTCTTCTTCAAACTTTTTTTGTTCGGTAATATCTTTCAGAAATATCGCAGCTCCGTAATATTTACCGTCCGGTCCCTGCATGGGAGTAATATATCTTTCGAGTATCCTGCTGTCATTAGTAATAAATGTATCCTGTGTGATTTTCAGTTCTTTATTCTTTACGTATTGGTTCAAATTTGCCAGTTTTTTATTATTACTGAAATTTTTTGCTATGTATCCTCTTATTTTGAGATAATTTCTTTCTTCTACTATGGATTCGGGAATTTGAAACATTTCTATCATACGTTTATTTATCAGTACGAGTTCGCCGTTGCTGTCCACGGCGATTACTCCGTCAGGGGAGTTGTCCTGAGTAGTCTGCATCATTATATTATTGAATTTTATTTTTTCCTGATAAATTTTAGCTTCGGTAATATCACGCGAAACGAAAACGGCTCTTGTATCACCGGACTTTGTTTTGTAAAAATTACCTTTTGTTTCCATCCATCGCCAGTCATTCAGCAATTTGTTATAAGCCTTGTATGTAGTAGTAATGGTAGCATCATCACCTTTATTGAATTCAATAATTGCATTATCAATTAAATTCAGTATTTTTTCTTTGTATTCGGTATGTATAAGATTGAATGGGTTTGTGTAAGAGTCATCATTCAATTCATCACCAAAGGATTTCCAGTATGTTTTGTTGGCGTATACCAATCCTTCGGAGCTTATTTCCATAATCTGGTCGGAGGAATTATCGGTAAGTAGCCTTAACCTCTCTTCGCTTTCCCTGAGAGCATCAGTGGCTTTCTTTCTGTCTAATTCTGCGGCTGCTCTTGCTGCGAATATTCTCATCGTAATCTCTTCCAGCTTATCATTAGGTAACTCTTTTGTATCCATAATTATGATATGTCCCATACCTTTGCCGGAAGAATCAAACATAGGAATACCAAGATAAGATTCAATATTATTTTTCTTCAAATTCTCATCATCAGGGAATAATTCCTGCACATTTTTGGAATATATCTGCATCTGTTTATTGAAAACTCTTTCGCAAGGAGTTTTACGCATATCATATTCATAGTCATTGACTACTTTTTCGCCGTCCCACATAGCTATTACTTTGGCATATCCGGGCTTATCGGGAATAGCTTCATTTACATAGGCATATTTTACATCGAGTGCGGAAGCCATATTCATCACCAGTGAATTTATGAAATCTTCGCCCGTAGTACCGGATGTACCTTCCATAAGTGCTTTTATTGTCTTTTCTTCCTCTACTCGCTGTGTAATATCTATCAAACCAAAAAGAATCGATTTGTTTTTATTGAATTCAATTAGATTTGCGGATATTATTAGCCAACCCTGATTACCGTATTTATTTATAAATTTCAGCTCTACGTCGTTTACTAAACCATTTTCGCTAATTGAATTTTCAATTTGCTCTCTGTATTCCATATTATGAAAAAAGTTTTTTATGTTTTTTTGTGGTGTGAAATCGGAGTCATAACCCATCAATAGATTAAAGTTGTTGTTTGTAAATATTATATCTCCATTTTCGGAAGTAAGCACCAACGGTACAGGTGATGACTCAAATAAAACCCTGAAATTTTTCTCACTGATTTTCAGTGCTTCTTCTATGCTCTTTCTTTGCTGAATTTCTTCTTGCAGTTTTATATTTGTATTTTTTAAATCAAGCGTCCTTTCCTCTACTAAATTCTCTAATTCTCTCCGGTGTTTTTCTTCATTCTCTTTTAGCTTTCGGGTAGCTTTTTCGATTCTTTGTTTGAGCTGAATATTTATAAAAAGTGAAATTGCAATTATAAGTATTAATAGTGCAAAGCTAATACCGATTATTCTCCATGGTACGTTTTGAAACATAGTTCTTTCGAACCAGGAATTTTTTAGTTTTTTTACGTTTTTTTCAGGATAATCAAAAATAAACCGGTCAATATAATTAAAAAGTTCGGTATTTCCTTTTGGAATACCTGCAGAAATATTTTCAATCAGAAAAGGGTCGCCGTAATCGATAAATTTATTTTGTTTGTTGTATGTTTTCAGATAATAATTAATTAAAAGTCTATTGCCTGCAAAAATACTTACGTTGTTATTGATGGCATTTTCCACGAGCTGCTGGTGAGTATCAAAATAATGCAAATCAATTTTTTCATTTACATTCATAAGGTATTCATCGGAAATCCCGCCTTTAACTACTCCTACTTTGAATCCTGAAAGCTCCTCAAGGCTGTGAACACCTGTAATATCTTTTTCAAAATACATATTATTGCTGACTGAGGAAATCGGATAAGTCAGCTTCATAAATTCCGTAAGGCTGTCGTTGTTGGTGGCATTGCCGAGAATTACATCAGATTCTTTTTCCATTATTCTGGATAATATCCGCTTGGATGTGTGGATATACTTTATCGGTTTGCCTGTAATACGGGAAAATTCATCCCAGAAATCTATCAGCATACCCTGAGGCTTTTCGATAGAGGAAAGATAAAATACGTAAGGCTTGTCATAGTTAATAAAAGCAATCTTCAAAGTATCCGGTATTTCTGCTTTTAAAATATGACTGATGCTTAAGAAAAAAAGTAATATAAGCGATAATAATCTTAACATATTTATGATAATTTATAAAAACATTGATATATTTAATTAATTAAATATATAATCGTTATAAATAAAAAAAAATTTTATATTAGGTTAATTCGTATTACTCTTTTAGTATTTTAATAATTAAATTGAATTTGAATATATGAATTTTTTAAATCCTGCTGTATTGATTGGGCTCATTGCTGCTGCAATTCCATTAATTTTGCATCTGATAAATCTAAGAAAACTGAAAAATGTAGAGTTTAGCTCTCTGAAATTTATTAAGGAATTGCAAAAAACAAAAATAAAAAAATTAAAAATTAAGCAGTGGTTGCTCCTGATTATCAGAACTCTGATAATTATCTTTATAGTAATGGCTTTTGCAAGACCGATTGCAGATACTAAATTACCTTACTTTGCAAGCTATTCCAAATCAAGCACAGTGATTTTAGTTGATAACTCATTCAGTATGGATGTATCCGATGAATATGGCAACAGACTAAAGCAGTCTAAAAGAATCGCTTCCGATATCGTTTCTTTAATGGAAGATGGTGATGAAACGGCAATTATACCTATGGCTGAAACAGATTACAACAGTATTAATCTAAGTAGGAATTATAATGTTATCAATGAAAGAATTGATAATATAAATATTTCAAATCTTAAAGCCGATTACAAGAATTCTATTCTCACTGCTCTTAATATACTTGATGATGCAGTAAATCTAAATAAAGAAATATTCATTATTTCCGATGCTGCAATAAATAATTTTGATGGAATTAATGATTCTCTTGGTTTCAAAAGTAAAAGTACCGGAATAAATTTTATTCAGACAGGCAGAGAATCTGCTGCTGATATAAAGAATTATTCAATAGATTCACTCTCCATAAACAACCAGATTTTTCAGTATGGTTCGGAAATTAGCCTGAATGCTCTGATTTCCAATCATTCCGATAATGAAATTGAAGATCTGTTAATCAGTCTGCTTTTTAACGGAAAGAGAGTATCTCAGAGAACTACAGGCATACCCGGAAATGGAGAATCGGTAGTTTCCGTAGAAACAGAGATAAATCAAAGAGGAGCGGTAAATGCCATACTTGAAATAGAAAATGATGAACTTCTGCAGGATAACAAAAAATATTTTAGTTTTCTTATACCTGAAAAGCCAAACGTAGCCATTTTATCTAACAGCAATCCGAGATATTTGAATCTCGCACTTAGTGCATCCGGTAGTGAAATGAGTATTGAAAACTATCCGAGCAATAATTTTGGCTCAGTGAGGCTTAATAATTATGATTTGATAATTATAGCAGATGCTCCTGAAAACGATTCTGATTTGTCAAGATTAAAAAGATATACTGAAGGTGGAGGCAGCATACTGGCTTTTGCCTCTTCTGAAATGAATGAAAATTATGTTGCATTACTCAATGAATTTGGTTTTGGAAATATCAATCAAAAAAGATATTCAGAAGAAAACCCTGCTGAGATTGATTATACAGATTTACGTCATCCCCTTTTTATGGATTTATTTGAAAGTACAGAACAGGATAAAAAACCTGAAAGCCCTGAAATATACCAATTACAAAGCAATTCCGGAGGTACTGTATTGATTTCAAGTTCCGAATCTGCGGTATTATCCGAATCTGTTTCGGGCGATGGAAAAATATTATATTACGCCCTTTCTCCTGATAATGAGATGTCTGATATTCCGCTTACCGGTATTTTCCCCGCTTTAATATTTAAAAGTGTAATGTATCTTACAGCGAAGGAAATCAAAGGAAATCAATTTGTAACAGGCAATAATGCCGATATTATGATAGAACCGAAATATGCAGGTGACGGTAATTTTGAAGTAACCGACCCTAAAGGCAATTCTTTTTTTGCTGAAGGTGCCAACCTTCCTTCAGGCACACTGCTTTCATTTAATAACCTCACAATTCCCGGTAATTATTTAATTAAAAATAATGAAGAAGTGGTATCAATTTTTTCAGTTAATAACGACCCTTCCGAATCGAAGACAGAATATCCTGATGATAAGGAATTAAGAAGGAAGCTAAATTCCATTTTCTCTGATGACATAGAAATTAATATTATTTCATCTGCATCAAAAATTGATGAAATGATAATAAGAGCCAGAATTGGTACTGAATTGTGGCAAATATTCATCATTTTATCTTTGCTCCTTGCAGTAGCCGAAATGATAATCCGAAAAACTACAAAATCCGAAATAACTGAAGAATAATTATAATTATATGAATTAAATATAAGTTAGTGGAAAACTTTTATTCGATAATCTGAAAATATTTTGTTATTTTTAGATTTTGGAATGTGGAATAAATTCATTCGGCATATTAATTGAAGATTCTAATCTACTGCAAAATGCAGAATGAAAGAGATTTCTTGGTATATTTGGAAGTAATGCATAATTTATTGAGTTGTTATGGATATATTCGAAGAATTTAATGAAAGAAGAAGCAAAGGAAATAATCTCATAATGGAACAGGATTTCCTGTCTTATAAGAGATTTTTCAATCTTGATACCAATGCTTACGGCGAAGGTGCCGTAAGCAGCAAAAATAAACATCTTATGGGGCTTTGCGGCTCTCTGATATTAAGATGCAAAGATTGCATTTTGTATCATATTGAACAGGCTCACAAGAGCGGTGCTACTAAAGATGAGTTAAATGAAACTATGAATATATCACTTGTAATTGGCGGCTCTATTGTAATACCTGAACTAAGATATGCTCTTAAAGCGATTGATGAATTATATCACAATTACGATTTGCAATTATGAAAGTGCACGATATCGAACAGGAACATCCGGTAATTTCGGAACTTAAGGACAAGCTCGAATCCTGCAGAAGCACTCTGCTGGATTTATTAAACGAATGGCATTTTCTGAAAGAAAAAGCTTCGCAAAGCATTATTTTTACTTATGAATCTTTATTCGGCGATTTGGAATATGAATTGAGAAAAAAAGGAAAAACTGCCACAGAACTTGAAAAAAGAGTGGAATTGCTTTCACTCAAACTCAGAAAAGGTGAAAAATTAACAAGCGAAGAATTAGCAACAATAGAAAACGATATTGTTCCAGAGTTGTCTTTTAAAGAAAAATTATTTGTAAAAGCTTTATTGAAAATTGTAAAGAAGCATAATTTACTTTAAACTTGACAAAATAAAATATATAAACTATAC
>CAZIXJ010000033.1:0-13031 GCA_964542835.1 uncultured Hyphomicrobiales bacterium | reverse complement strand
CCTTGTATATTAGATTTTTTACCCGTCCCGATGAAATCTGGACGGTTGCATTTTTTTTCTCAACCATCGGGTTCACCCGATGGGAATCACATCAAAGAATTTATAATTATGTGTATCGATGAGTTAAGTTGTTTATTGGAATGGGTTAATAAAATAACGGATATTACAAAATCAGCACTGTAAGAAATTTTATTGTTACTTTAGTGGATTAAGGCAGGGATGAAGAATCGCCAATTGGAAGCAAGGTTTTATAAGCTATTCAGATAATTTTTCAATTTTAATCTCTCTTGAGTCTTCATCTTCAGAAAAGTTTATTTTTACGTTGTAATTAGTATCCTGTAGTTGGGAATTGGCTTTTTCCGCCCATTCTATAAGCTTAATTGCATTATCGGAATATACGCAGTCCTGAAAACCAATTTCAGATAGTTCTTTTGTGTCTTTTATCCGGTATAAATCAATATGAAAAATACCAAAATCCTCTCCATCCAATTCACCGTTATATTTATTCATTATGGTAAAAGTCGGGCTGGTTACAATTTCCTTGACTTTAAAGTAATCACAAATACCTTTTATAAATTCAGTTTTTCCGGCACCTAAATCACCATAAAAAGCCACAGTGTCGCCAAGACTTAGTTTTGAAGCAAATTTTTTACCCAAATCAACTGTCTCATTTTCACTTTTTGAAAAAATATTTTCTGTTTCGTTGCTCATATAATACCAAATTATCTTAAATACGTTTTATTACAGACTACAAATTAAAAAATTATTTTGAATTATTGCGAATAATTTTACTTTATTAAGAATAATACTTTTTTGGAACATTAATGGAAGAATAATAATCTGAATAAGAAAAATGATATCTACAATAATATTATAATATTAAGTTGCATTCAAAAGGATTAAATATTTATTTTAAACCTGTAACTCGTTCTGTTCTGCTTTCCAATCGGATACTGAATATAGTCGAAGAGCAGGTGTTTCAGGCGTCCCCGCCTGATAGCAAGAACAAGCGGGGACGCATGTTCTACCTACAATAAGCAGTATATCAGACATTCTTGTCTGACGTTGAAAAATTAATTGCTTTGCTTATTTGCCAGCCCTACTATTAACGAACCGAATTATCCATGATTGGTAATCCGGTACGTTTAGTTTGTTGTCCTCTTAATGATTTCAGTTCACATATTAATAAGTTTTTTACAGATAATGCCTTTAAATATTACGTTATTCTACAGTAATGTAATAAATTACATCCTGCAGATAGTCTGCCCAATCTTGTTTAGTATAAAATCTTACGGTGTAATTACCCTTTTCTGTGCCGGTGAGTATTATGTAATAACCAACTGCATATGCATCTTGTTCATAATCTCCTGCATCCAGATTAAAAATATTGTTTTCCGGTAAAGTGTATGAAAAGTTGCTTTCCGTTTCAAATCTGTAAGATTCGATGTTGTCAATTTTCCTGCCGTTAATTTCGCAATACAAATCATCAAAATCTCTAAGCCATTCTCTTGCGAGGATATCAAGGCTGTCAGCGGGGTCGCCGAGTGATTTTGCCATCATTACCGTAGTTACGGGGATAAAGATTGCTTTACCGTATGGAATTGAAACAGTTCTTTCAATAGTTTCATCAAGTTCGTCTTCAAGAAAATTTACCGTTCCTCCGAGAAACCATAAATTTTCCGGTTGATTTTTCCCTGCAGGTGCATTATCAAAAAGAGGATGTGAATCTTTCGGCATAGATAGTACCCATTTCCACCATTCAGCAGACCATTCGCCATAGCTTTTTCCGTCATATTCGGCATCCGGCATTAGTACACTATAATCATCCGGATAATCATTGCCCGTGCTATCTTCATTATCGCATCCCGCTACGATTAAAATGAAAACCAAAAATGGAATTAATCTCAGCATAAAAAAACTCTTATTTGTCTGACAATATTTATATACAAAATTATAATTTTTTTGGAAAATAACACAAAAAAATCAGATATTATTTTTGTATTCTCTTATTTTTCAAAAATAATTTTGCAAATTGAATATTTTGTTTTATTTTTGTTGTCTATGAATTTTGCATTTTTCAAAAAAGTAGATTATTAGTTACTAAATAAATGTGATAACAGAAGATGAAGTACACAGGACCAAAAGTAAAGATTTCCAGAAAATTAGGGATGAATATCACTCCCAAAGCCGGTAAGGTAACTCAGAAAAAACCTTATCCGCCGGGAGCTCACGGTAATTCGAGAAGAAGAGGCAAGCAGTCTGATTACGGACGTCAGTTACTCGAAAAGCAAAGATTAAGACTTCAGTATAATATTTCTGAAAGTCACATGAGAAAAGCGTATAAAGAAGCTACAAGACTGCCCGGCAATACTGCCGATTTGTTAATACAGCTTTTGGAATCAAGGCTCGATGCTCTTGTATTTCGTGCAGGATTAGCTCCTACAATTTATGCTGCAAGGCAGTACGTATCTCATGGTCATATTTTTGTAAACGGCAAAAGAGTAAATATACCTTCTTTCAGAGTTAAGGTAAATGATGTAATTTCCATAAAGGAAAAAAGCCGTAAGTTAGATTGTTTTCAGGAAGCTATCAGAAATGCAAACTCACCTGAATATCTCGAACTTTCAAAAGCAGATTTCTCTGCAAGATATGCGTTTATTCCCGATAGAGAAGATATACAGGCTCAGTGCGAAACTCAGCTTGTAATTGAGTATTACTCAAGATAATAACATTTATATTTTTTTAAGCACAGACATTTATGATAATTCATATTTGGCTGTGCTTTATTTTTTATTAATAAATCACAAATCTATTTTGCATATTTTCCTGTAAGTTTCCGGATTATTTCGTGGAATTTATGAAAAGATTTTACGGGCTGTGCATACATCATAATACATTCGCCTGTTATGCATTTAATATTATGGGTTTTAATATAATTCATTAATTCCGGAGATTCGGCTTTTTGCTGTATCCAGATATTTACAATACCTGATTCCAGTGCATCCCGAAATACATTGAGTGATTCGGCAGGCGGTGTCATAATAATTGCTGATTTTACATTTTCTTCAATGTCGCTGAATTTATTATAGCACGGATTTCCATCCAACTCATCAATGTTGGGATTTACCGGAATAAGAATAAAATTTTTATCAAGTAGTTCATTATATACATATCTGCTGAATTTCTTAGGGTTGTGAGACACTCCCGCGAAAGCTATCTTTTCGGAATCTCTGAAAAATTTCGTTACAAGTTCTTTGTTTATCATATTCTTACCTGCAATAAAATTAAAAATCCAAATTTATGAAATTATTTTGAATTATCATAAAGAAAATATTGCTGATGCCGGATTTCTTTCATATAAAAATAATTCGCTAAAGTTTACTATTGATATAACCGTTTTTCCTTCTTTAAACGCAGTTTCGTATCAGATTATCCAATTTAAAATATCCAAATCACTTCTTTCTCAGTCTTTATCGAGGAACTCTTTTAATGCCCTAGCAGTATGTGTATCGTAATTATTCGCCACATATTCAGGGCTTCCTTCCGCTACAATCTCTCCGCCAAATTCACCCGCTTCAGGTCCCAAATCTATAATGTGGTCTGCAAAAGACATTACGTGAAGATTATGCTCGATAATAATTATTGTATGACCTTCTTTACGCAATCTCAGAAATGCTTTCAGCAGCTTGGAAATATCCTCAAGGTGCAACCCCGTAGTAGGCTCATCAAATATGAAAAGTGTGTTCCCTTTCAAATCAGAAGAAAGATGCCCTGCCAGCTTAATTCTTTGGGATTCACCGCCCGAAAGCATAGTGCTCGGCTGCCCGAGCTGCAAATATCCAAGCCCGACTTCTTTCAGCACATCAAGTTTGTTTTTTACTTTGGGAACACTCTCAAAAAAGTCTGCGGCTTCATCAATAGTCATATTCAGTATATCCACTATTGATTTATCATTATATAGTATCTCTCTTGCTTCTTTGGAATATCTGGTTCCTTTACAGGATTCGCATTCAAGAGTTACATCCGGCAGAAACTGCATATCTACTTTTGTATAGCCTTCGCCTTCGCATTCCTCACATCTTCCTCCGGGTACATTAAAAGAAAAATATCCCGGTTTTATTCCGAGCTGTTTTGCAAGTTGAGTGCCGGAGAAAAGGTCTCTGATTTTATCAAATACTTTCGTATATGTAGCAGGTGTACTCCTAGCCGACCTTCCAATAGGGGACTGATCCACCATTTGGAGGTAACTGAATAAAGCAGCTCCTTTTATTTCATCATATTTGCCGGCATAATCAGGGAAATTTCCAAATCTTTTTCTCATACCGGAATACAACACATCCTGCACAAGAGTACTTTTGCCGGAACCTGAAACTCCCGTTACTACTGTAATTTTTCCTACGGGGAATTTAACGGAATCAATTTTCAGATTATTTGCCCTCGGCTTTTCGATTATAAGATAATCCTGTATCAGCTTTAGCTCTTTTTCAAATTTATCCCTGTCCGGCAGTTCGATTTTTTTTCTGCCTGATAAATACAGTCCTGTAAGTGATTTTGCAGATTTTTTTAATGATGTGGTGTTTCCTGCAAACATTATCTCTCCACCTTTTTCTCCTGCAAGTGGTCCCATATCAATTACGAAATCTGCTTTATTAATTATATCCAAATCATGTTCTACTACTATTATAGTATTACCGAGATTTCTGAGCTTATATAATATATTCAGCAGTCTTTGAGTATCTCTCGGATGCATACCGATACTCGGCTCATCCAGTACATAGAGAGTTCCCGTAAGAGCAGAGCCGAGAGCAGTGGAAAGATTTATTCTCTGAGATTCCCCGCCTGAAAGGGTATGATTTAGTCTGTTCAGTGTAAGATATTCCAGACCAATATCAATAAGAAGCCCGAGCCTCCATATAATCTCTTCAAGCACCTGCCCTACTACCTGCTGTTCGTAATCACTAAGATTCAGAGTTTTCATAAAATCTCTGAGTTTTTCCAGAGGCATATTAATTATTTCAGGTATATTTTTCCCGTTGATATAGACTTGTCTTGCGGAAGTTCTTATTCTTGAGCCACCGCAGGCTTTGCAGGTAGTGTATCCTCTGTATTTATTGAGCATAATGCGATAGTGCATTTTGTAGCTTTTTTCTTCCAGCACCTTGAAAAATCCATTGATACCTTTATAACCGCGTGCACCTTCCCAAATTATTTCCATTTGCTCATCATTCAGTTCTCTAATAGGAGCGTTAATATCAATTCCATATTCCGGAGCTATTATCTCCAAATCTTTTCTGTGCTTGGACAGTTTTTCACCTCTGAAAGGCATAATTGCTTCTTTGCTGATAGAAAGAGAAGTGTCCGGGATTACGAGACTTTCATCAATACCGACAGTTCTGCCGAATCCCTGACAGTGCGGACATGCTCCGTAAGGATTATTAAATGAAAACAATTTTGGCTCAGGTTCGAGATATAATATCCCGCTGTCCGTGTCTTCATATGCGCCTGAGAATCTTTCATCCGTACTTTTTGTAAGATTTCTGACAAGTACCCGTTCCATACCGAATTTAAAAGCCGTTTCTATTGATTCATTGAGCCTTGTAAGAGTATCGTCGTCATTTTTAAATACAAGCCTGTCAGCAAGTATATACATATTTTCGCAGTTTGCATCTTTCGGGATTTCATCTGTATCCAGATTAATAATTTCGTTTGAATGTTTTGGAACTATTCTGAAATACCCGAATTCACGGAATTTTTCAATTTCATCGCTAATTTTAAAGGAATCTTCAGGAAAAGGAAAAAGGATATAAATCTTATCTTTTTCATCATAGCTCATTACTTTTTTCATAATAGTAGCAGGAGAATCCTTTTCCACCTGATTTCCTGTTTCCCTGCAGTAAGTTTTCCCGATTCTGCCATAGAGCAATCTGATATAATCGTAAATTTCAGTAGAAGTGCCTACTGTAGAGCGTGGATTCTTTTTGGGCTGGTCCTGCTCTATAGCTACGGCAGGCGGCAAACCGGTGATGGACTCCGCATCGGGCTTTTGCATTCTTTCAAGGAACTGCCTTGCATAAGATGAAAGAGACTCTACAAACCTTCTCTGTCCTTCAGAATAAATAGTATCAAATGCGAGAGACGACTTACCTGAGCCGCTTACTCCGGTAATTACCGTAAATTGGTTCCTTGGTATTTCTATACTTACATTTTTTAGATTATGTAAATTAGCTTTTACTACTTTTATAGATTTTTTAAATTTATCTGCCATTAATTTTCTGTTCTCATTAAAAAAAATAACTTCAAAAATAATGACGTATCAGACAAAAAACAAAGTAATAAAAAAATAAATTTGTTTAATAAAATGAAATATCCCACTTATTAATTTTCTAAAATCTAATTTATCCTGATTGCTTTCACTAAGCTCTGGCTCTTAATGCTGTAGGATTCACCGTAAAAGTAAGGTCGGAAAAGTCCCGGCTTTTCTCTTCAAATTTCTTTTCGGCAAGAAAGCCAATCATAGCTGCGTTATCCATACAGTATTCCATATCAGGAGCTACAAATCTCATCCCGAATTTATCTGCCCGCTCTTTCATTTTTTCTCTGAGCCTTGAATTTGCAGAAACTCCGCCTGCTACCACTACTGATTTTATTTTATGATTCTTTGCAGCACGTATGGTTTTTGCCACAAGCACATCTACTATCGCTTCCTGCACAGAAGCCGCTATATCAGGAAACAGTTCTTCCGGTACACTATCTGGGAACTCTCTTCTGATAAAATATCTCACTGAAGTTTTAAGACCGCTAAAACTAAAATTATAATTATTATCGGCTATCATAGGGCGTGGAAATTTGTATGCTTCTGAGTTTCCCTGTTTGGCAAGTTTATCTATTACAGGACCACCGGGGTATCCCAAATCAAGCAATTTTGCAATTTTATCGAATGCTTCACCTGCAGCATCATCTTTGGTAAGCCCGATTATTTCATATTCATTGTAGGATTTTACATCAAAAAGAGCAGTATGCCCGCCACTTACTACGAGACAAATAAAAGGAAATTCAAGAGTTTCATCCTGCAAACAGCCTGAATACAAATGCCCTTCGATATGATTTACGGGTATCAGAGGCAAATTGTATTTTAATGAAAGCCCTTTTGCAAAGTTAGAACCTACTATCAGAGAGCCAATAAGCCCGGGTTCGCTAGTTACGGCAAGAGCATCCATATCTTCAATTCCGAAACCGGATTTATCGAGAGCTTCTGTTGTAATATCCGATATTGTTCTAAGGTGAGAGCGCGAAGCAAGCTCAGGGACAACTCCACCAAATTTGGAGTGAAACACCTGAGATGAAATTACATTGCTTATCACTTTTGATTTATCTGTTACTGCGGCAGAAGTTTCGTCGCAGGATGATTCTATTGCAAGTATTCTCATTTCAAATCTTTTAATCTGTTATACAAAATTGATATTGCGGCAGCAACCGCTCTTTCTCTATTAAAATCACGATTATTTCCAAAATTGAATTTTTTTGCTGTTACTTCTTCACCAAAAGCAAAACCAACCCAAACAGTACCAACGGGCTTTTCTGACGTACCTCCGGTTGGTCCGGCAACTCCTGTTATGGCAATTCCGATATTGGTATTCATCATCTTCCGAATATTCAGAGCCATTTCAGAGGCGCATTGATTGCTTACGGCTCCGTGGTCGATTATAGTCTGAATATTTACGCCAAGTTGATAAATTTTCACGTCGTTATCGTAAGTAATCATTCCGCCTCTGAAGTAAGAAGAACTGCCTGATACGTCAGTAAATGCAGCACCAAGCATACCACCTGTGCAGCTTTCTGCTACAGAAACTGTTAATCTGTTTTTTTTAAGTAAATCTCCTGCTACATCCATTATTTCCTGATTATCTTCTCCGAAAATATAATCACCTGCTCTGGAATATAACTCAGCTTTAATTCTTTCTATTTCTTTTTTACCTTCTTTACGGTTTTTAGCTTTTACGGATATTCTAAGCCTTACACCTTTTGATGGAGAAGGCAAAAATGCCAGTGAAGACTTACCCAAAAAATCCTGATTACCGATAATGTCTGACAGGCTGGCTTCTACAATGCCAAATGTCTTCAGAGTTTTGTAAAGCATTACGGGAGATTCCATTTCTTCCATTTTATGTCTGATGAAACCAAAAACAAAATCTTCCGACAAAAATTGCATTTCTTTTGGAACTCCGGGCAATGAGAAAACATATTTCCCGTTTTTTTCAAAAAGCATACCGGGAGCTGTGCCTACTTTATTTTTTATTATTAGGCAGTCTTTTGGCAGCAGAGCCTGAGACTTATTGGTATCTGTAATTGAGCGTCCGAGTTTTTGGAAAAATGATGTGAGATAATCCAGAATATCCTGATTTTCAACAAGCTCTGTATTAAAATAATCTGCAAGTGTTTCTTTCGTAATATCATCCGAAGTAGGTCCAAGCCCTCCGGTCAATATTACGATATCAGATTTCTCAAGAGCTTTATCCAGTTCGTAGAAAATCTCCTGACGTGAATCAGAAATCGCAGAATGATAAACAATTTCTGCACCAGTTTTGGATATTTCTTCTGCAAGCCACTGTGCATTTGTGTTTACAATCTGCCCGATTAATATTTCATCGCCAATATTTACTATTGATATTCTCATTTACTAACTTTTCTATTTTTTAATACATAAATAATATAAACAAATTTCACAAATAAATATTGGGATACAAAGTAAATTTATACAATTCTGTTAATATCTAACACAAATCAAAATGCAAACTCCGGTTAAATGTTTAGCCCAACTCTTCTGTTTACTTAATCAGATTATCCTTAATAACACGCAAATTAAATAAAATCAAACTATTATAGCCATAATAATTACTACAAATGCAAGGATTTATAATATTTTTTCATAATAACCTTGCATATAAGAAATCCTGTTGTTCTCTCCGGAGAATTACCAATTTCATTATTTTCCCCCGCTGGCGGTGCTGTCCCGATTTTATCGGGACGGAGGTGGACTATTGGGATTGATTATCCTCCTCCGTCCTGCGGACACCTCCTCCGGAGGAGGACAAAACAAATTCCCCTCTTGAGGGGTGGTTTTGAAAATCGCTGATTTTCAAAAGCGGGGTGGAATCACACACCTAAAAAAATGAATATTTCACAATTTTCAATTCCCTGCCACAAAGACGAGGCACAGCCTCTTCTCTACATTAAGTTCAACGTCCGGATCATCCTGTACCATGCCGGCGGGGGACAAGACCTTTGTTTTATTGAATTTCAAAATGATATTTTTTCTGAAAAAATGATAAAAACTATAAAATATTACTCAAATTCTAATCTTAATTTCAGAAAAATTAAATAACATAATTAATTCTTAAAGGAATACAGATGTAACTTTTTTGAATTTGGTTTGTTTTTATATTAATATGTACTGCTTATTCGTTGTATAAATTGATAATTATAAATACATTTTGGAATGCAGATGAAAAACTTATATATATTAATATTTGCGATAATTCTTTCGGCAGCTAATCTGAAGGCTGATAAAACTGAATATGTTATTGAATTAGATACACGCAAAATTCAAAGTATCGAAGAGCTGACAGGCGATATCTACAAAGGTTCCAAAAGGAATTTTAAATTTGATAAAAATGATGTTTTTTCTTCTGAAATATCATACATTTTTGCAGTTGATAATTCCGCCGGTTTTGATTTTGAAATAAATCAAATCGCAGAATTTGACATCAATGATAAGTCCATTATTCCTGATAAATTTAATCACGGGCATTTCGAAGTAATTGAACTTGGCAATTTCAGAGGAGTAGAATTAAAAAAAGTTATCATAAAGCCATTTATTTATAATCCTGCTACCAAAAAAGCAGAAATCATCAAAAGTGCTTCATTAGTTCATCAATATAATATTAAAGGAAAAAGGAAAAATATATCGCTGAGAGATTACAAATTCATCGATAATCAAGAGCATATCCAGTATCTTTTTTCTGAGCAATCTTATAAATCATTCCAGAGCAACTTTAATCAACTTGATTTGAACAAAAAATATTTAAAAATTCTGACAAAATCCGACAGAATTTATAAAATTTCTTTCAGTGATATTTTCGGCATATTACCTGATTTGTCAGGAAAGAATATTCAGAATTTGCGACTTATTAACAGAGGAAATAACATTCCTTATTATATCAAAAGCAGTGATAATTCCATAAGCAGCGATGATTATATATATTTTTACGGTAAGCACAGAAGAAGTGATTCCACATATTATAATTTTTACGGACAGGAAGAATCTTATTTCCTTTTCTATGATGAAGAAAAAGAAGGTTTGCTTTATTCAGAAGCAAATATTTCAGGCAATTTCGATGAATTAAAAACCGTAAATGCCTCTTATCATTATGAAAAAGACAGCATCTATAATTATTATGAGATGAATACAGAACAATACCACAACGAAGGCTGGTTCTGGGCAGAAATCTTTCCCGACAGAAAATATATTAAAAAATCAATATTCGCTCCTGAATTATTTATCTCTCCTTCCGAAAATATAAATGATGAAATAGAAATAAAGGCATATTATAAGTCATATAAGGATATTGTATTTAAGCAGCCATATATTAAGTATTTTACTTATAATCTTGATTTGATAATAAACAATAATATTTATGACAATGAAGAATTTGAAGGCTTCAGAAATGATTATTTGAATGCTTCGGTTAATAATGAATCACTGATGTTTGGTCTTAATGAGATTAAAATTAAAGCTAATTCTACTTCTCCGGATACGAGCAATTTTACAGGAATAGACCACATTACAGTATCCGGAAAAATGAAACCACAGGCTGTAGAAGAACGATTAAATTTTGAATATCAGTCAAATAATCCCGCTGAGCTTGATATCCCGAATTTTGCCAATAACGAAATTGTTGCGGTTAATAATACAAATAATGAAATTTTCTTCCCGGATATTTTGAAGGGATACAATTTTAATATCGGTGCCATAGCCAATCGGAGTTTTTCAGTTGGGATTAACGATGAATTTATTTATAATTCCGAGCCTGCTGTTTATTTTATTGCTTTGAACAACGGTGAAGCAATAAGAGCAAATTCAATAGATGATGAAAATGCGTTAAAAAATGCAATGAATAATCTGCCCGACAATTCACCTTTTATTTTTATGGCTTATCAGGCAAATTCAGTAAGTGCTTTCTCTGCAGAATTGGACAATTACGGAGCAGAAACATATTCCGGGTACAAAGCAGGTGATATTTTTGTATTAGCAGGCATAAAAGGAAATGATGACTTAATTGAAAGAACTGATATAAATTCAATTAATATCAATACATTCATTGAGCATAATTCTTCAGGATTTGCTTCTGCAAAATTTAACGTTCCTGCTTCCGATAACAACGATTTTTTCATTTCAAACATAGCAGACATTGAAGATTATGAATTAAGAGCGGTTTCTGATGAAAATCTTTACGAACCGGAACAGGTAGATTATCTAATAATCACACACGAAAATTATAAAGAAGGAATAAAAAAACTTGCTGAATACAGAAATAATACAAAAGGCGTATCATATAAAATTGTTGATGCTGATGATGTATATAACCAGTTCGATGACGGTATAAAATCCCCTTTTGCGATTAAAAATTTCATTGATTATGTTTATCATAATTACGAAGAGCCGGTAGTTTCCAATGTTCTCTTAGTTGGTGATGCATCGTGGGATCCAAGGGGTAATCTTGATGTATCCATAGCAAAGAATTTCCTTCCATCATACGGTATGCCTGTTAGTGATTTCTGGTATGTAGCAGTAGCGGGAGATGACTTACTTCCTGACATAAATATCGGAAGATTGCCTGCTAATGATAATACGGAATTAGATAATATGATTTCCAAAATTATCACATACGATACTGTGCAGGCAAGACAATGGATGAAAGAAATGCTATTCCTTTCCGGCGGTATTACAGAAGATGAAATTAGAAGATTTAAAAACAGAATCCCCTTCGTTAATGAAGACATATTTGAAAGCGAGCCGATGGGTGGAAAAGGAAGTACTATCGTTAAATCATCTGCAGGCGCAAGCGGTGAGGATAATGCAGGCGAAATAAGAGCCGCAATTAATGAAGGAAAACTCTGGACTAACTTTCTAGGGCATGCCTCTTCAGAGATATTCGATATGGACGGCTGGCAGGTAGAGACTTTAAGTAATAACAAAAGACTTGGAATACTTACAACCCTGTCCTGTAATACAGGTGCTTTTGCAGAGCCGCCAATTAAAGACTGCCGAAATGAAACATACATTAAGGCAAAGGATAAAGGCTTTGCAGGAATAATAAGCGGAACTGCCACAGGGTCTGTGGGGCATCAGTGGAATATATTCAAAGAAATGATTACTGCTTTCGCAGATTCCAGTTTAAAATACAGGGAGCTTGGGGACATACTTACTTATTCCAAAGTAAAAACCTTAAATCCCGATGACCCCGTAAATGTACAAACTGTTTATCAGATGTCTATTCTCGGAGACCCGCTTACATCATTGAGATTAGATGAAAATACCGATTTGTTTTTAGATGGAAATGAAATAGCATATTTCAATGAAGAAGGCTCGGATATATTTTCTGAGGATAATCAAACAATTAATATTACCGGCTTTGTAAATAATAACGGATATTGTACAGATGAAAGATTTGAACTGAAGATAATCAGATATGCTGAAGATTATGATTTCCGGGATACTCTTACAGTAAATTATGACGGACTTTGCTTCAACAGAGAATTTGAAATTGAATTGCCAGTATTAAATATGGCAGGCGAGCATAAAATAGAATTAATAGTTGACCCTGAAAATTTGGTAAATGATACCAAAAGATATAATAATTCATATGAAATTATCGTAAATGTGCTTTCTCAAAGCCTTATAGTTCTTGAACCTAAACAGTTTAGCCATATCTTCCTCGTTTATTCCCTCGAATCTGAGCTTTTTAGCAAAA
>CAZIXJ010000032.1:0-13055 GCA_964542835.1 uncultured Hyphomicrobiales bacterium | reverse complement strand
AATTATTATTAAAAAATCATCTATATACATATCCGGATAACGAGGAATTTCCGGCAAGTCCTTTGAAATATCATTCCACGAGCTACCCAAATCTTCGGAATAATATAACGAACCATTATGCTCCATAAGTAATTTATTATCATAAATTTCAATTGTAGGCTTTTTTGTTATTTGAAAGGGCAATTGCCCATCTATATTAGTCCAGCTTTCACCATTATCTGTAGAAAGATAATTTTCATACAAATAATTTGTAACTATAATGTTTTTCTCATATGCTCTAATATCTCTAAAACTTGCATCATTAATACCTAATTCCTTCCATGTAGAACCTTTATCAGTCGAAATTAAATAATCATAATCATTATAAGCGGCAACAATCATATCGCCAATAAATTTATATTCTCTGATTGAATCCAAACCGATTATTGCAGGTTCCCAAGTTTTACCGTTATCTGAAGAACGAAATAATCTTTTATCAAAAGATGAAAAACCTTCACTGCTATAAGATGCTGCATACAAAAAATCATCTATGTATTTTAATTGCTGAGGATTACCGTAATTATCTTTTCCGTACCACTTAGACCATTCATTCCCATCATATTGATAAATTTCATTTCCAACTACAGAGTATAATTTATCATTATTATTAACAAAATAATTTGTTTTATGTAGTGGATAAGGAGTGCTTATAATTTCCCATGATTTACAAGTATCATTTGAAACAAATAGATTTTCATCATTACTTATATAGAATTGATCTTTATATTTTGTAAGATTAAAGCTGTCGTAAATAAAAGGTGAAGTATCACATTTAGTCCAAGTATTTCCTTCATCAGTTGAATAGTAAAATACTTTTGTTTGATATTCATTCAAACCTAAAATTATTATTTCATCAAATACTTTAAAAGTATTATTATTTTCAATATATTTAAGAATATCATCATTCGGTAAATTAAGATTAAACACTTCAAGATTTGTTCCACTTTCGTCTAATTTGTAAAAGTTCTTATAAGTATGAAAAATGAGAGAATCATTTACTATCACCAAATCCATAAACATATCATTATCCAATTCATATAATAATTCATAAGATTTTCCATTATTCTCAGAAATATAGAGGTAGTTTCTTGATAATATAAATATAATGTTATTATGTATAAATGTTTTAGAATTATTGTCAAATTCGTTTTCATCCATAGCTGCTAATTCCCAACTTAGCCCTAAATCATCTGAATAATAAGCCTCTCCGGCTTTTGAAATAAATAATAAAATAGAATCTGATAAATAAATATTATTGATATTAAAGTTGTTATCTTGAAAACTTCTGTCCAAATATGTAACTCCATTATCTGTTGAAACTAATAAATTGCCTGAAAACCCTGCAAGAATAATTGTATCTCCTTTAATAATCATATTTTTATCAAAAGGCAATTCATCATTCCAAGTAGAAGTGTTCCATTGAGAAAAAGAAATCCCAAATGCTAATAGAAATACTAATATATATTTTTTCATTTTATTCACCTTTTTATTTACTAATTATAAATTTATCTCGAAGAATTTTGTTGCAGAGGTCTATTTGAATGAGATATGTACCGTTACATAAATCTGCTACATCTATTGATTTGTTGTATATTCCTGTTGTAACATATGAATCTGAAAATTCATATAAAATATTACCAATTAAATCCCGAATTGTTATTTTAGGTTTGCATCCTATCTTACTATAAAATTGAATCATTATTTCGTTCTTAGCAGGAATTGGAAATATTGTAAAATTCAAATAATTTTTCGATTTATTAACAGATGTTGTATTTTTGACACCATATACGGAAAAATGCATTTCAAGTTTATCATTTGTCGGTAAATTGGTTTTAAAATCATATTCTTTAGTTTCTTTATTGTATTCAAATAATTTGAATTGATATGTTTTTAATTTTAAAATATTTGAATTATTATGATATAATCCGGGTATTGAAGGTGGAAGACCTTTTTCACCTGAAGTAACTTCTGTATATGGTGTTAGAAATACTAATGTTGATTGACTAAAACCTCCTGTTTTTTCATCTTCTTTTTCTCTACTACCATGTCTTCCCCAAACAAACAAATCAGGTCCATTGCCATTTGCATCTTTGTGCAACCAATTATTTCCCAAATCGAATGTAGCAGTTACTTCTCTTCTTTGAGCCATATAAGGTTTAGGTGCAACATCGTCTCTTGTACCTTCACTATAGACATTAATTTCAAACAAATCACCAGAAAATTCTGAATAAGAAACATTATCAGTTGTATAATGTTGTAAAACATATTCTTGCTCTTCAATCATTTCAAATGCTTCTCCGATTTTCAATTGCCCCCATCCTGTAGCTTCATCATATCCTTCTATTGCATCTTTGTCATCATCTTCGTACACTAAATCAATTGCAGCTGCTTTTAATATATTTTCATAATCCTCAGGTTCGGGCTGTCTTTCAGTTACTTCAATAGCATTAGTTTCATTATATGACCTTAATAATGCAATTGCACCAGAAACATGTGCTGCAGCAGCGGATGTATTTGAGAAATATATAAAAGCTTCACTATCTAATTGATCGAAATCAGTTGTGTATATTGAATAATAATCACCTGGGGCTAACAAATCAATACCTTCACCAATTGGAAATTGCAATCTTCTTGGAGGTAATGAAGAATTATGAGAACCAACATTAGTTACCCAATCATTAGCAAAGTTTGCAGGATACCAATTTATATTTGAAGCATGATTACCTCTTGAAGCAACTATTGAAACACCATGTTCGTAAGCATAATTTATTGCTTTTCTTAAATTAAGTAGATAATCAACATTTAAACTATCCCCGTATCCCCATGAGCAATTTAATATATTTATGGCAAAACTTGCTGGTATAGGCAAGTCTTCATCTTCACCAACATAGTCAGAAGCTGAATCAATAATTGCTCCAATAACCATATCAACATAAACTTTTTCCTCACCATATGTATCACTATCTGTAACTTTGCAACCAATTATTTGACAACCATAATTATTTGGTAACCATCCGCCGGCTATTCCAGCTATACTCATTTCTGTAGTTCCACATTCTACTTTACCGTTAGTTAATCCTCCTATAATTCCGGCAACTTTTGTACCGTGTGGAGACTTAGTCCAAAAATAAAAATTGTCATGAAAGTAATTCCATCCTCCAACAACTTTTGGATTATCAAAAGGGTAATCAGCACCTAAATCACATTGAAAACAATCAACACCATTGTCAATAATACCAATCTTGATATTTTGCTTTCCAGTCTCATAATTCCATGCTTCTTCGACATTTACAAATTCTGAATGCAAACTAATTTGATGTGTAGAATAATATGTGTCATTAGGTGTTGCATTAAGTTCACCACAATAATTTGGTTCTGCAATTTCAATTAAATCAGGGAAATTATACATTATGTTAATACACAAATTTATTACTGATGTATCATTATTTAAATTTAGTTTTAACCAAGAATAATTATTAACTTTAACAACATCTCCATATCTTGTAATTGATAGTGTATCGGTACATGGATTTGCAGCTGTAATTCTTGTAAAATAATCTGCACCATAATTAATAAAAGTATTAAGCAGATTTGTATCTGCTATTAAATCAAACGGATTAAACTGTTCTGCCATAATCTGTGATTTATAATCATTTATTGAATTAATTCCGAATGTAGTATCAATTTTAGGAGCAGGTTGAATATAGCAAAGCTCGCTTAAATTTAAAGCTTCATCATAAAATTTTATAACAACTTCATCTTTTATACACAAAGAAGAATCCGGTATAGGGAAAACATAGGTAATCGTATCGCCTCTTGAGTTAATATAATATGGCAATGTTTGTGCATTAATTTCAATATTAAAAAACAAAAAAGACATGATTAATACACTAAAGTATAATTTGTAGCGTCTATGTAATGCTGTAATGCTGTAATGCTGTAATGCTGTAATGCTGTAATGCTGTAATGCTGTTTCATATTATTACTCCCTAAACATTTTAAAAGTTTTTTTACTTAATTAATTTTCATATTATCTCTTACTAAAATAAGAAATTATTTTTACATAAAAAAATATAATTAAAATTCTTCAATTTTTTTTGAAAAACTTAATTTTTGTGAGGTATTGTTGTTTTTGCGATTAAAAATACAAATCTCTTTCTCCGGATTTTATTCTCTCGATATTTTCTATGGTTTTACGTTTTACGCCCTTTTTGGGTATTTCTTCGAGTTCTCTTTTTATTAGTTCCTCGCCGATTTTTTTTGTTTCTGCATCGGCATAGTCTTCGAGATATTCCTGAAGTGTGCATAGTCCGTTGGGCTGGCAGTGAGTTTTGATTAGACCCGGTTTTGCCAAATCCATAAAGTCTTCGCCTACTCTGCCCAGTCTGTAGCAAGCAGTGCAGAATGAAGGGATAAAACCCCTTTCGATTACGTCTTTTATTACTTCGCCTGAGCTGCGACAGTCATTCAGTGAAAACTGTCCGTCCATTGCATTTAGAGCCTGTTTGTAGCCGCCCGGATTGGTTTTCGAGCCGGCACTGATTTGCGATACTCCCAAATTGAAAATCTCGGAACGGAGTTCGGCAGGTTCTCTTGTGGATAGTATCATTCCTGTATAAGGCACAGCACATCTCAGAACTGCTATGAGCTTTTTGAAATCGGTATCGCTGACTTCATGCTCAAGATTTAATGAAGCAGGTGCATTGGATGCAGGTTTGATGCGAGGAATGGAAATTGTGTGTGGTCCTACATTGAACCGCTTATCAAGATGCTCTGCATGGCTGAGCAATCCCAATACTTCAAACCTGTAATCATAAAGTCCGAACAAAGCACCAATGCCAATATCATGCATACCATTGCTCAAGGCTCTGTCCATAGTTTCCAGTCTGAAATCATAATCAGCTTTGGGACCTGATTCGTGTACTTTGCTGTATGTTTCGCGATGATAAGTTTCCTGAAATACTGTATAAGTACCAATTTCGAGTTTACTCAATTCCTGAAGTTCATCATCGGCAAGAGGTGCAATTTCCACATTGATTCTACGAATGGAACTGCCTTTGGAATCTTTTGCTTTATAAATTGTCTCAATGGATTTTTTGAGGTATTCCATTGGGTTTTTATTCATATTTTCGCCCATAAGCAGCAAAATACGCTTGTGTCCCTGCTCAAGAATAGAAATAGTTTCTTCCTCGATTTCTTTATAATCAAGTTTCACTCTCTCGATATTCTTGTTTTTTGAACGAAATCCGCAGTAGAGGCAATTATTCGAGCAATAATTTGAAGTATAAAGCGGTGCAAACAGCACAAGTCTGTTCCCGTATATTTCATTTTTCACCTGAAATGCTGTATGGAGGAGTTTCTCGAGTTGCCGGTCATCTTGGATATTCAGTAATATTGCTGCATCTTCCAAAGTAAGCCCTTTCAGCTCCAGAGCTTTTTTCAGAACTTCATCTACTTGATTTTTATCAGGCTCTTCATATTTATGAATTAATTCATTGAGTCTGCTTTCATCTATTATATTATATTTATCAGCCATATTTTTACCTTTTTATTATTATTTTACATCTCAATTTGGATGCAATTCAATCTCCTTTCCAAATTCCGATTGTCTTTCCCTCTCCTTTCCAAACTCCGATTGTCTTTCATTCTCCTTCCCAAACTCCGATTCCTTTTTATTCTCCTTCCCAAACTCCGATTTGGGAAGGAGAGTATTTACCTTACACTTCTATCCTAGTTTCAGCATTAATTGCATTTAGTATTTCAGGTACTTTCTTGGCTGTTACATTGGAATATACTTTTCCGTTAATAGTAACAACCGGTGCCAATGCACAAACTCCGATACAACGGGTACCTTCTATGGAAAACAGTCCGTCAGAAGTAGTTTCGCCAATATCAATACCAAGCTCACTTCTGAATGCTTCAAGCACTTCATCGGCACCTTTTACGAAGCATGCAGTACCAAGACAAATTGATATTGAGTATTTTCCCCGTGGCTGCAGTCTGAAAAAATGATAAAATGTTGCTACGCCAAATACAGTAGATGTAGGTACTTTAATCAAATGTGCCACTTCATCCATATGGTCCTGAGAGAGATAGCCGTATATTTCCTGAATTTTATGTAAGATAGAAATCAAATAGCTTTCAGGATGCTCTCTCTGCATACATTCATCAATAAAATCAATTATTGTTTTGTCTAATTTTTCTGATATACACATTATTTTATCCCCCTTGGAAATCTTTCAGTATAAGTAGTATGCAATAGTTTATGAGCAATTTCACTGCCCGGCTCATCAAGAAATTCTTCATATAATTTCTGAATATACGGGTTGTCGTGAGATTTTCGAATTGTTTTATGTTCGTCTATTGTATATAGTGCCTGTTGCATTTCAGGATCAAGAGGATATACATATTTACCTGCTTCTGTAAGCGGCTGTCCGCCACCGGCTACGCAACCTCCCGGGCATGCCATTATCTCTACGATATGATACTGCTTTTTGCCTTCTTTTATCCTTTCGAGTATAGTCTTTGCATTTCGAAGTCCATTAGCAACAGCTACATTAATTGTTTTATCACCAATTTCTATGGATGCTTCACGCAATCCTTCCACTGCTCTTACATTATAAAAGTCAAGTTGATTTACTTTTTCGCCGGTGATTGTTTCATATGCAGTTCTTAAAGTAGCTTCCATCACTCCTCCGGTAGAACCGAATATTGAACCTGCACCGGTAGAATATCCGAGAGGAGAATCAAATTCTTCATCGGGTAATTTAAGGAAATCAATTCCGTAAGCCTTTATCATCCAGATTAATTCTCTCGTAGTAATTACTGCATCAGTATATGGCATCCCTTCTTCGTTATAATGCTCCGGACGTCTTGCTTCAAATTTCTTAGCTACGCAAGGCATTACACCTACTACATACACATCTTCAGGGTCGATATGCTTAAGCTGTGAATAATATGTTTTCAGCAATACCGATAGCATTTGCATAGGAGAGCGGCAAGATGAAGCGTTATCTTTCAACTCCGGATAGAAATGCTCCATAAATTTTATCCAGCCCGGAGAGCAGGAAGTAATAATCGGCAGATTTTCATCTTTTTTAAATCTTTCGAGAAACTCATGAGCTTCTTCTACTATAGTAAGGTCAGCAGCGAAATTGGTATCAAATACAGCGTCAAATCCTAATCTGCGAAGTGCTGCTACTGATTTGCCCGTACAGTCCGAACCCTGTGCCATATCAAATCCTTCACCTATTGCAGCTCTTATTGCAGGTGCAGTCTGAGCCACTACGAATTTTTTCGGGTCGTTTATTGCCTGCCACACTTCATCGGTTGATTCCTGCTCGATAAATGCAGCAGTAGGGCATACATTAATGCACTGACCGCATTTTATACATACAGAATCATCCATAGGAGCTTCGAATGCAGGAGTTACTCTTGCATTGAACCCTCTGTTTATCTGGCTCAAATTGTGTACTCCCTGAATTTCAGAGCAAACCCTAACGCATCTCGCACATAATATACATTTCTGCGGGTCTCTGATTACTGCATCGGAAGAGTTTTCGATTGGGAACATCTTTCTTTCGCCTTCGAATAATCTGTCTCTTACACCAAGTTTATACGCAAGATTCTGTAATTCACAGTTACCGTCTCTTACACAGGTGAGGCATTCTTTAGGATGATTGTCAAGTAATAATTCTACAAGGTCTCTTCGAGTTTCTCTGATAACCGGAGAATTCGTTTTTATAGTCATCCCTTCTTCAAGTTTTGAAGCGCAGGCGGGAATGAAGTTCCTTGCTCCTTCTACTTCCACAACGCATATTCTGCATGCACCTTCGGTAGATAATACGGGATGATAACATAATCTCGGCACATGAGTACCTATTGAATCTGCTGCTTCCATTATCGTAGTACCCTCAGGGACGGATACTTTCAAGCCATCTATTGTTGCATTTATAAATTTCATTTTTAATTTACTCCTTTCCGAAACATTAATTTTTAATTACTGCATCAAACTTACAAACATTATAGCATTCACCGCATTTAATACAATCTTCCTGAATAATTTCATGAGTTTTTTTCCTTGCACCCATAATACATGATACCGGGCATCTTCTTGCACATAAAGTACAGCCTGTACATTTATCAGGAACAATCTCAAATCTTGTAAGTTTGGCACACTTTTGAGTAGGGCATCGTTTATCAATAATATGAGCTTCAAATTCTTCTCTGAAATTAGCCAGCATACTCAATACGGGGTTGGGGGCGCTCTGCCCGAGACCGCAAAGGGATGTATTTTGTATTACTTTGCCCAGCCTTTCAAGTTTGCCAATGTCTTCGGGTTCGCCTTTTCCTGCTACGATTCTTTCCAGAATTTCAAGCATCCTTGTAGTACCTTCCCGGCATGGAAGACATTTTCCGCAGGATTCATCTTTTGTAAATTCAAGGAAGAATTTTGCAGTAGATACCATACAGTCAGTTTCGTCAAGTATTATCATACCTCCGGAACCCATCATAGAACCAATCTCTTTAAGTGATTCATAAGTAACGGGAGTATCAATCTGATCAGCAGGGATACAGCCGCCGGATGGTCCGCCGGTTTGTACGGCTTTAAGTTGTTTGCCACCCGGTATTCCACCGCCAATATCATAAATTATTTCTCTTAATGTAGTTCCCATAGGTACTTCCACTAATCCGGTATTACGAATTTTTCCGGCAAGTGCAAATACTTTGGTGCCTGCGTTGTTTTCTGTTCCAATTCTTGTAAACCAGTCAGAACCATATAATAAAATTGGGGCGATATTAGCCCATGTTTCCACATTATTAATGCAGGTCGGATGCCCCCATAAACCCTTGAGAGATGGATATGGAGGACGAATTCTCGGCTGTCCTCTTTTTCCTTCTATTGAGTGAATAAGTGCAGTTTCTTCACCACATACAAATGCACCTGCACCAAGTCTTATTTCTATATCAAAATCAAATCCTGAGCCTAATATATCTTTTCCGAGAAAATTGAACATTCTTGATTTATCAATCGCAGTCTGAAGTCGCTCTATGGCAAGAGGATATTCTGCTCTAATGTAAATATATCCTTTAGTAGCACCCATAGCATAAGCACCAATCGTCATACCTTCAATAATACTGAATGGGTCACCTTCCAATGCACTTCTGTCCATAAAAGCACCGGGATCGCCTTCATCGGCATTACATATAACGTATTTTACAGGGTCATTACTCATTGTACGGGTATTTTTCCATTTTATTCCGGCAGGGAATCCACCACCACCTCTGCCTCTCAAACCAGATTTTAGAATTTCATCAATTATCCAGTCAGGGTCTTTTTTATCAAGAATTTTAGTTAATGCTTTAAATCCTTCTGCATGAATATAATCATGAATTGTATCAGGGTCAATAATTCCGCAGTTTCTTAATGTAATTCTGGTTTGTTTGTTAAAGAAAGAAACATCACCATAAAATCTAAAGTAAGATTCAGTAATTTGGTCAGCATGAACGAGATGCTCTTCAGCTACTTCGCCTTTTGCAAAGTTATTTATTATAATCTCTTCCAGTTCGGCTTCATTTCTAAATCTGTAAATTACGTTTTCAGGATAAACAACCATTACTCCATGCTCACCAAGGTCTTCTTTTTTTTGGCAGAGACCAATACAAGAGCCTTTTATCAGCTTTACAGCATTTTCAGGTAAATTATGCTTCTTTACAAGCTCTTCAAAAGTTTCAGTCCAGTCATCACCTTCACTGTTTCTGCATCTTCCTGATACGCATAAAGTAACTACATGATTATATAATCTTTCTGTTTTTTTGTCCAGCATCATCTTCGCAATTGGCTGCTTATTCAATACATGCTGCTGAAAAATCTCCGGTACCTGTTCTACATTTACCTGTCTGTATTTCACTGCCATCTGTCCGGGTACAAACACACCGATTATTGGCTCCTGGGCGCATCTGCCGGTACATCCTGTCTGCTTCACCATAATATCATCTCTGTTGGAAGCTCTGATGAGCTTCTCAAACTCAGCTCTGACATCATCCGAACCTGCTGCCTTTTCGCAGGTAGCCGAACCTACCTGTATTATAGTCTTACCGTGACTATCGGCATCAGTTGACATGAAATCGATGTCTTTTACGATTTCCTCGTATCTTTTCTGAATTTCCGTCATTATACTAACCGCTTATTAAACAAAAAGCACAAATTAATTAAATCCGGCTTGCCATCTTACTTGTAAGGACAGCCAGACTTTGAGATAGTAATATATTTTCTACGATAACATCCTCCGGTACTTTTAAATGTTTTGGTGCAAAATTCCAGATAGCTTTTATTCCGGAATCAACAATTATATCTGTAACTTTCTGAGCTACTTCTGCCGGTACTGTCAATACGGCAATTAAATTATGCAAATCTTCCGATAATTTTGGTAATTTGGAAATGTGGTGTACTTCAATATTGAAAAATTTCCTACCTACTTTTAGCTTATCTACATCAAATGCATCAAGAAATTTCAAGCCGCATCTGTCGAAATTCTTATAGCCGAGAATAGCTTTACCAAGGCTGCCTGCTCCGATGAGGTAAGCAAGATTCGTGGAATTCCAGTTGAGAGTAGTTTCAATCGAATTAATTAACTCTTCTATTTGAAATCCTGTCTTGGGCTTGCCTACAATATTAGTGAATTGAATATCCTTTCTAACCTTTGTAGGGTCAAGGCTCAACTCATTGGCTATCATAGTGGACGAAACGATTTCAAGTCCGTTTGCCTTCAAATGCAGAAGCAAATGCAGGTATCTCGCAAGCCTTTTTACTGTCGGGTCCGGAATATTTACTTTGTTTCCCATTACAATACTTAATTTATGTTACAAAACAATTCATAATAAACAACCAATAAAGAACAATCCGTTATTTTTATATCGAGAAATATCTCTCGAAAGCAAAATTAAGAAAAACTTATTACAATTCAAAACAATTTCTCACTTTTTCAATTAAAATTAAATTATTTTAAATAATTTATTAATAATAATATCAGATTGGCTTGTATGATTTACCAATACCATAATTGAGATGGGGGGATTGCTGTTATAATCTTATCTTTTAGTCTTTCAAAAAACAGGGGAGAAGTAGAAGGATTGATTTCTTTTGAGTTTGGATTTAAGAAAAGTTGATTTTGTATATTTAAAAAGAAAATGTAATGAAAAAGGGATTTGTGAAGAAATTAATACCTCGATTATTATATATATATTCTTTGCTTTCCAATGTAATTTATCAATTCCAATTTGAGTGTAAATAATCATAAATCCGGCAATATCATCATAATGCTGAAATAATGAAATTTCTCATAATTACTTATTCAAAATCCATTTAATGCCTAATACATGAGAGTCTGTAATATTGTTTTTATTCATCTCATCGTGGTAAGCATAATAAATCTCGAAATCTACTTTTGCCGGAAGGTCAAATTCTACTCCGATAGTATATCTCACTTCGTCGAATCTGTCGGGGTTGTTGTCATTTATTCTGTATAATCCCTCAATATCGAGAAATGGCTTTAATCTTTTATGCAAGTCGTAATCCAGTTTGAATCTCGGGCGAATGTATTCTTTGTCTTCGTCATACTCTCTCCATCTTTTGTTATAGCGTAATCTGAAATCAAATTCGAGATTTTCGGTAATATCATATTCAAAATATCCTTTCAAAAGAATTTCATTCTGAAATTCATCATATTCGAAGCCCCTTGTTCTGTAAGAACCAGCCACTTTGAAGTATTTATTAATCTCATATCTTAGTCCGATGTCAAATAATATCTGATAAAGACTGCTTATTTCATTATCAAATCTTAAATCTGTTTCAAATTCAATGAAAAAATCATCAATTATTTCATTTTTGTGTTTCAGTGAAAACCATAATTTGGAGTCATCTGCAGCATAACTGAATGCCGATGATAAAATTATCAGACATAAAATTAGTTTTTTCATTCTTCTATCTCGTTTTCAAAGTAGAAAATTTTTATTCTTGCTGTATCATTTAAAAAGTTTATTCTTCCTATTTCCACCCGGTTTATCGTTAATCCGGTTCTTTCGGATAAGTCGGCTAATAATTCGTTTCTTCGTTTTGGTTTGATTAATTCAATTTTTTCATAGTCAATATTTTTGCTGTGAACGTTTTTTACCCATAACTTTTCGAGAAGTAATATAGTTACGATTATAGAAATATCAGCAGATATTAAAGCACCGATGCTAATAAATCCTGTGCTTAATGCATTAATTACAGCCATAGAGATTGCCACAAAAAGGTAAGTCATTTCTTTGATGGGTACAGTCTCTGTTCGGTACCGAAGTATCGAAAATACGGCAAAGAGACTGAATGCAAAGCCAATGCTAAGTTCATTATGGCTCATAGTATAGCAGACAACGAATATCACGAAGTTAAAAATAAACATCGTAAAGAGATAATCTCTGTCTTTTCTTCGGTTGTAATATATTTTTACTGCTATTATGTATATGAAAATCAAATTTATTATGAATCTCGGGAGAAAATCATAATAATCAGTTTTATTGAAAAAATCCAAATTCAGAATACTGTCAATAATTGTAGGATCCATTACATACCTTTTTTATTTGCAAAAGTTTTGGTTTGAAATTATTATACTTTAAATTGTGATGAGTAAGCAATGTGCCATAAACATATTTGCTTATTCTGATTTTTTTACCGCCAAGCTCTTTTATTATTTTTTCAAAATCCGATTTTATGAGCTTTTTTTGTTTGATTTCAAGTATAGCAAGATGTTCGGATTCTGCTTTTTTAATATCATTTTTAAAATATAGATTTGTATCAAGAGTAATCTTTTCATTATTATGCTTATGTATAAATGTAGATCTGTTATAAGAAATTGTAAGACTTTTCCGTAATTTATCCGGATTTACATTTATGTAATCATTAATCATTTTTTTGTTATCATCGTCAATTATTAATAAATTGTCGTTGGCTTCTTCACGGATTTTTTCAGTTTTTC
>CAZIXJ010000031.1:0-13256 GCA_964542835.1 uncultured Hyphomicrobiales bacterium | reverse complement strand
CAGTATATCTATCAGTTTGAATAATTATTTATTCAAAATCATAGTTTTTGTTTTCCATATAAAAATGACCATCTTTTACATAAATACGATAATTAATTTCAGAATAAAATGTCAGTTCAAAAGTGCCTTTCACATAAGAACTGTCAGCAATTATTAAATTTGGATTATATATACCACCAATATTTTCAGTATAAATCTGAATTTCTTCAATATTTACAAAGCTCTCATCTCTTATTATTTTATAAGAAGTATTATCCCCAATACTTACACGATTGTCATAACGCCCGTTACTCGGCTTGTATTCACCGGGACCGGTAACGTTTAGCACTTCAAAAACTAAATCAATATCAGATTCATCATTATATCCGAAAAACTCCAAACACACTTCCCCTGTATATTCATCGCCGGATACAGAGCCATCTCTTTCATATTTACCATCTCTCAAAATATAATGCAAAATATCTAACTGGTGAGAATAACGGTATGGGGGCCATAAACCACGCTCAGTTCTTGCAGGTCTCCACTTATTACCGTCAATTTTTGCCGAATAATGTCCGAGTTCATCCGAAGACGGGAAATTATCATCGGGACCGAATATTACATCAATATTACAGGATTGAAAGAGTAGAAGCATTATGATAAAAGAGAATATTTTAAAAACATCCATTTTTTCAATCCATATTATTTAACAACTTTTACTAATCATTGCAATTTAAAAAAAAATAATAAATAAGAAAAATTACTTGCACAATATAAAAATTATCCATACGTTTGAACTATTAAATTTAACCATTTAGTTATAAGTTATGGATAACAAAACAAAAAATACAGAAAGAACTATACTTGAAGCAGCTAAAACTGTATTTATGCGAACGGGATACGACGGAGCAAGAATGCAGACGATAGCAGACGAAGCCGGGATTAATAAGGCTATGCTCCACTATTACTATCGCAGCAAAGATAAACTATTTGAAAGAATATTCGAAGAGGCATTTGAAAATTTCGCACCAAGACTGATAGAAATATTTAATTCTGATTTGCCTCTTGAAGTTACAATTTATGAGTTTGTGGATAAATACATTGAATTTATCCGTCAAAATCCATACGTCCCGATGTTTATATTGCGAGAACTGCAAAGAAATCCCGAAAGAATTACAAATAAATTTCCAATTCTTGACTTCTCCGATACAGCATTTGCAATGAAGTTGGAAGAGGAAATTGATAAAGGAAAAATCCGAAAAATATCTCTGATGGAATTATTTGTGAATATCCTTTCTCTTACAATTTTTCCGTTTGTTGCAAAAGACATTATTAAATTTGTTTTCAATAAAGATGATGAGAATTATCAAAAATTCATTGAGGAGCGAAAGAAAACTGTACCGAGGTTAATTATGGAAGGAATAAGGCAATCCCCGAGCTGAAGAGGGTGTGTGAAAAGAGCAAGGCAAGAAGAACCGGACGTTGAGCGTAGCCGAAACGTCAGAGTTATTTCTCCGAACACTTCGGCTACGCTCAGTGTCCGGCAAATCGCCCTTTTAAATAAGGACGAAAAATGGCAAAGAGATGCAACCGTTGGGTTTACCCAACGGGGCATAAATTTGGGGGAAGAAGAAGTGAATTGCCAAGACTTTAAGTCTTGGTGAGTTTGGCTAAAGCCCTATACTACAAATGATTATGCATTCCCCGAGCTGAAGCACGGGGCAATTGAATACGATATTGGAATATGCTCTAACAAATAAATAATTTTTTAAATAAAATTAACCAAAAAGTTTAATATAAAGGTTGAACTATTATGAAAAGACTAATGATATTTTTAATATTTTTTCAGACGATTTCATTTGCCGATATAGTTACAATTGAAGAAGTCAGACAAAATGCACTGAATAATTCTCCATTGCAGAAAAAATTGCTATATAATGAAAGTAAAAAAGTTCTGGAAGATAAAAATCTCCGAACAAACTATTACCCTTCGATTTCATTTTCAGCAAGAGCTACATATCAGTCTGATGTTTTCAATCTGCCTGTTGAATTGCCACCTAATCTCGGTACAATACCTGAAATAAATAAAGACCAGTACAATTTTCAGTTTGACATTAATCAGACTATTTATGATGGCGGAATTACTGAATCTTTGAGAGATATGAAAAAAGTGGAAAATGAACTAAATAATACATCCGTAATTGTGAATCTCTACCAAATAAATGAAATCGTTAATAATCTGTATTTCGGTATAATTAAATCAGATGCAGCTATTGAAAGTCTGTTGTCAGTTCGTGATGATTTATATTCTAAAAGACAAGTCCTTCAGTCATCAGTAGAAAACGGGGTACTTCTGCAAAGTGATTTGAATTCACTTGATATTGAATTAAATCGTTTGGAGCAGCAAATTATTGAATTGAAGAGCAACAAAGATGCAAGTGTTCAAATGCTCGGAAAATGGGCAGAAAAGGATTTGAGTGATGCCGAATTTGCAGTGCCTGAAGAACCTGATTTGCAGACTGATTCCGAAAGACCTGAACTTGCTTTATTTGATGTAAAAAAATCAATTTCAGCCAAAAAGAAAAATATAATAAAAAGCGATTATATGCCAAAAATCGGAGCCTTCGTTCAGGCAGGATATGGCAAGCCTACGCCTGTAAATATGTTGGTGGAAGATTTTGATACATATTACAGAGCGGGTATTCAATTGCAATGGAATCTGTGGCACTGGAACAAACGCAGCAGAGAATCAGAAATAGCAGAAATTCAGATGAAATCCACGGAATCTGATGAAAAAAACTTCTTAAAATCAATAGATATTGAAACAGGTAAACATCTGAAAAACATTGAAAAATATAATGAACTGATAAATACAGACCAAAAAATGATAGAATTGCAAAAAGAAAATGTAGAAGTAGTATTTACCAAATTACAAAATGGTACGGTAAATTCAACTGAATATGTAATTGAACAAAATATATTAAGCAGATTAATAATAAATAATGAAATCCATAAAATCGGGTTACTTAAATCAAAATATGATTTGCTATATACAAAAGGTGCATTCAATAATTATAACGGAGTTCAATAATGTTACGAAAATTGTTTTTTTTCTTACCGGTCTTAGTTTTCTTTTCATGTAATGAAGATGAAAATATGCCTGATGCTTATGGAAACTTTGAAGCAGATGAAATAATCGTTTCATCCGAAGGCAACGGCAAAATAGTAGAATTTGATATTGAAGAAGGTGATGAGCTTATCGAAAATCAAATTACAGGACTTATTGACACTACAGATTTACATTTGAAAAGGATTGAATTGAATGCGGGAATACGCAGCATAAATGCAAAAACAAGAAATGTAAAAGCTGATATAGATGTACTCGAGGAACAGCTCGCTAATCTCAAAAAAGAAAAAAACAGATTTGAAAACATGAAAGAAGACGGGGCTGCAACCGAAAAGCAACTTGATGATATAAAGGGTCAGATAGACGTTGTAAAAAAACAAATCGCAGCAACCAGCAGTAATATTTCAACTGCAAACAGAGGTTTGCTTGCAGAAATACCGGTGATGGAAGCAAAATTAATGCAAATTGAAAACACTATTGATAAAAGCATTATAAAAAGCCCTATAAACGGAATTGTACTAACAAAATATGCAGAAGAATCTGAGTTTACTGCTATGGGTAAACCTCTTTTCAAACTTGCCGATATGGATCAGCTTGAATTAAGGATTTACATAGCTGAAACACAACTTGCGCAGGTAAAAACAGGAGATGAAGTAAAAGTAGCGGTTGATTATGGTGATGGAATGAAAGAGTATCCGGGAAAATTAATATGGATATCCGATAAAGCTGAGTTCACTCCAAAGATAATACAAACAAAAGAAGAACGAAAAAATCTTGTATATGCAGCAAAAGTAACAGTAAAAAATGACGGTTCATTGAAAATCGGAATGCCTGCTGAGGTTTATTTTAAGAAGTGAAACGAATATTATAATCCGCCGGCGGGAGACAAGACAAAACGAACGTTGAGCGTAGCCGAAACGTCATGTAGTAAACGAGTTTGGAACAAAGTGAAACTTTTGGGAATGAGAAGAGAACTCCCTCTCCCTGTGGGAGAGGGCTGGGGTGAGGGTGCTGAATTAGAGATGAAAACGGATGTTGAACGTAGCCGAAACGTCATATGGTAAGCGATATTAGAACAAAGTAAAACTTTTGGGTAATGGGATTCCCAAATCGGAGTTTGGGAATGAGAATAAGTTGGTCAAAAATAATGGCAACCATCGGGTTTACCCGATGGGTTAATAACAGCAGTAGCATAGACATTCTTGTCTGTGGTAGAACATGCATCCCCGAAAATCACTGATTGCTAAACACCGATACTTCGACAGGCTCAGCACAGGTTTAGCAATCTTCAGGCGAGGACGCCTGAACTACTCAGAAGCAGCATAGATATTTTATCTATGAAAATATAAAAGGAAAAAAACTATGAACAATTACGCAATAAAAACAGAAAAAATTGTAAAAAAATATGGTGATACTACCGCTCTGAAAGGAATAACTCTGGAAGTAGAGCAGGGCGAACTGTTTGGATTAATAGGTCCCGACGGAGCAGGGAAAACCTCGCTTATCAGAATATTAACAACTCTACTGTTGGCAGATGACGGCTATGCCGAAGTGCTGGGAAATGAGGTAGTTTCAGATTATAAAAAAATCAGAAATATAATGGGCTATATGCCGGGCAAATTTTCGCTTTATCAGGATTTGACAGTAGAAGAGAATATGAATCTGTTTGCAGGGATTTTCAATACTACCATTGAAGAGAATTATCACCTCGTAAAGGATATTTATTCTCAGATAGAACCTTTTAAGAAAAGAAAAGCCGGTGCTTTGTCAGGTGGTATGAAGCAGAAACTTGCTCTTTCCTGTGCGCTCATTCACAAACCTGAGATTCTGTTCCTTGATGAGCCTACAACAGGAGTAGATGCTGTATCAAGAAAGGAATTCTGGGAAATGCTAAAAAAACTGAAAGAGCATAATATTACCATATTTGTTTCCACTCCTTATATGGATGAAGCAAGCCTTTGCGATAGAGTTGCTTTAATTCAGGAAGGAGAAATACTCGATATTGAGACACCCGATAATATCGTTGCAAAATTCAGTAAAGAATTGTTTGGAATTAATGCTGATAATAAATATAAACTATTGAAGGATTTGGAAAAATATGAGTTTACAAATTCAATTTATCCTTTTGGAGAATATCTGCATTATACAGACAAAAGAGACGATTTAGATATTGATGAAATTAAGGATTATTTGAAACATAATGAACAAAAAAATATTGAAATTAAAAAAATCAATCCAAATATTGAGGATTGTTTTATGGAATTAATGGTAAAAAAATAAAGGAATTGAATTATGAAAATAATTTCTGCGATTATTATGTTATTTGCTCTTGCCTGTTCGGATTACACTCCACAAAAGGAAGTAAATAAGGAAGAAGCTAAATTTATCAAATATGATAAATTTCAGAGAATAATTGAAGAAGCCAAAACACAAGGCTCCGTACTTATCTATAATTTGAATGAAAATTCTTATTACTCAAATGATTTTGAATGGGCAAAAACTAACCGTCTGCCTGCATCAACCTTTAAAATTCCCAATAGCATAATTGGTATTGAAACAGGTCTGGTTGATGTTGATACTACAATTTTCAGATGGAATGGAGCAGAACTTGCATTTGATATGTGGGAAAAAGATATGAACCTGAAAGAAGCATTTCATAATTCCTGTGTACCATGCTACCAAGAAATAGCAAGAAAAATTGGAGTAGATAGAATGAATAAATTTTTGAGTGATTTTAATTATGGAAATATGAAAATTGATTCTTCTAATTTAGATAAGTTTTGGTTAGAGGGTGATTTTGCAATTAACCAAATATCTCAGATTGAATTTTTACTCAAACTTTACAATAATGAACTTCCGGTTTCAGAATCTACTCATAAAATAATGAAAGAAATAATGCTAACTGATGAACTGCCTAATGAAATATTAAGAGCAAAAACAGGCTGGGCTATAAGGAATGGAAAAAACAACGGTTGGTATGTAGGTTATATTGATAAAGATACAAATGCATATTTTTTTGCAGTAAATATTATACCTGATAAGGATTTCGATATGAGTATGTTTCCCAAAATCAGAAAAGATATTGCATTTAGAGCTCTTAGAGAGATGGGAATAATTAAGTGAGTGGTTCAGAACAGGAGGCAACCATCGGGTTTACCCGATGGGTTAATAATAGTAGCATAGACATTCTTGTCTGTGGTAGAACTTGTTCTGATTTATATAGCAGCATAGACATTCTTGTCTGTGAAAATATTTAAGGATAAAAAACTATGAACAATTTAGCAATAACAACAAAAAATCTGACTAAAAAATTTGGAAGTTTCACAGCTGCGAACTCCCTTACTTTTAATGTGAAGCAAGGTGAAATCTTCGGTTTTCTCGGGGCTAATGGTGCGGGCAAGACCACTGCTATAAAAATGCTTTGCGGTCTGTCAATTCCTACTTCCGGTGAAGCGACTATTGCAGGATTTGATGTATATAAAGAAACAGAAAAAATAAAACTGAATATCGGCTATATGAGTCAGAAGTTCTCTCTTTATGAAGATTTGACCGTAGAGGAAAATATTAAATTTTATGGCGGGATTTATAGAATTCCACGAAAAGAATTAAACGAAAAAACAAAATCGATGATGCACAAACTCGGTATTTACGAACAGCGTAATTCTCTTATTGAGTCTCTTCCACTCGGCTGGAAGCAGAAACTTGCTTTTTCTATAGCTATTCTTCATAACCCCAAAATTGTATTCCTCGATGAGCCTACAGGAGGTGTGGACCCTATTACCCGCCGTCAGTTCTGGGACTTGATATATGAAGCCGCTGATAACGGAGTTACGGTTTTTGTTACTACGCACTATATGGATGAAGCCGAATACTGCGACAGAATCTCTATGATGGTGGCAGGTGTAATCAAATCTATGGGTACTCCAAAAGAACTAAAGTCAGAATACAATTCTGATAATATGGATGATGTATTTGTAAAAATTGCCAGAGGATAACGATATGAAAAGTTTTATTGGATTTGTAAAAAAAGAATGGCTGCATATTTTCAGGGATAAAAGGACGCTTCTTATTCTCTTTGGGATGCCCATAATTCAGGTTTTGATTTTTGGCTTTGGAATTACAAATGAAATTCAGAATGTGGATATTGCAGTACTGGATAATTCGCGTGATGAGATTACTCGCAAAATTACGGATAAAATAATTTCTTCGGGATATTACACGCTTAAAAAAGAACTAAAAAGCAATATGGAAATAGAAGATGAATTCCGTAAAGGTAAAATCAAACTTGCAATTATTTTTGAAGAAGATTTCAGCAAAAACTTTATACACGAAAACAATGCAGAAATTCAGCTCCTTACTGATGCCACAGACCCGAATACTGCAAATACTATTGCAAATTATACAACATCAATTATAAATGACTTTGTAAGAGAGCATAATCTCTCTTCTCCCGCTCCGCTTAATATAACTACAGAAATAAGAATGAGATACAATGAAGAGCTGAAAGGTGCATACCTTTTTGTGCCGGGAATTATTACAGTGCTTATGATGCTTATTTCCGCAATGATGACATCTATTTCATTGACTCGCGAAAAGGAACTCGGTACTATGGAAGTAATTCTCGCATCTCCTATGAAACCAAAAAATGTAATAATTGCAAAATTACTGCCATATTTACTTTTGAGTTTCATTCTTGGTATTGTAATTCTAATTATGGGCGTATTCATCTTTGGAGTGCCGATTAGAGGTAATTTACTTTTACTTCTTGCTGAAATGCTGCTTTTCATACTTACATCTCTTGCACTTGGAATATTAATTTCCATCGTATCAAATACTCAGCAGGTTGCATTGCTGATTTCTCTGGTAGGGCTGATGCTACCGACTATATTGCTTACGGGATTTATCTTCCCTCTTGAAAATATGCCAATGTGGCTACAGGTAATATCTAACATAATACCAGCCCGCTGGTTTATGGAAATCGTAAGAAGTATTATGCTTAAAGGAGTCGGACTGGAACTGCTCTTGCAGGAAACTCTTATACTTGTTGGTTTTACTGTGTTTTTCGCTGTATTAAGTATCAAAAAATTTAAGATAAGATTATGAGAACAATATTAATTATCCTTGTGAAAGAATTTAAGCAGATTTTCAGAAATAAAATTATGCTGCCTATAATTTTCGTAATGCCAATTATTCAGTTATTGATATTGGCAAATGCCGCTACATTTGATATAAAAAATCTTAATATTTCTTTTGTGGACAGAGACAATTCACAAATAACGAGACTGCTTATACATAAGACGCAATCTACCAGATTTTTTAATGTAGTATCTGTAGAAAAAAATGATGCAATTACAGAAAAAATGCTTGAAAACGGTGATATTGACATTTATGTGAATATCCCGAACAATATGGAAAAGGATTTATTTAGAGAAGGTAAAAATGAGATACAACTCATTCTGAATGCAATAGATGCCGCCAAAGCCGGAGTTGCTATGAATTATCTGATGAATATAATTCAGGATTTGAATGTAGAGATTAACAAAGATTATGGTGCAAAGCTTACTCTGAAGCCTGCGAATGAATTTCATTCAATATCTACCGTTACTAATAACTGGTTCAATCCCGAGCTGAATTACAAAACTTTTATGGTGCCGGGAATACTCGTGCTGCTCGTTACGATGATAGGCGAATTTCTTACAGCTATGAATATAGTTAAGGAAAAAGAAATCGGTACGGCTGAGCAAATAAACGTAACCCCAATCAAAAAATATCAATTCATAATTGGCAAAATGTTTCCGTTCTGGCTCATTGCATTATTTGAATTAATATTTGGAATGGGAATAGCTTTAATGCTATATGATATTCCATTTATTGGCAGTCCTTTGGTAATTCTTGTATTTGCTATGGTCTATCTTTTAGTATTGCTTGGAATGGGCTTGCTAATATCTACTGTAACCGATACTCAGCAGCAAGCTATGTTCATTTCATGGTTCTTCCTTGTAATATTCATACTGTTGAGTGGTCTTTTCACGGCTATAGAAAACATGCCCGACTGGATAAGATATTTAACATATATTAATCCAATTAAATACTTTATAGAAGTAATCCGAATGGTAATGCTAAAAGGCAGCGGTTTTGCAGATGTGAAAATCCACTTCCTCATCATAGCAGGATACGCCATATTACTGAACGCCCTCGCAGTCTGGAAGTACAAGAAAGTGAGTTGATTTTTTTTGGGAAAATATTTGCAAAATGGTTGACAATAATGTATATTTGAATAAATGTGTCAACCATTTTTTGAGAAAGAGATGAACAAAGTATTATCATACAGATTTAAAAATGCAAGAAAGCTGAGAGGACTTTCTCAAAAATATGTTGCGGATAAACTTAATATTTCCAAGCAAATGATTAGTAAATACGAAAAAGGAAATTCGATACCAAACAGCACTAATCTGCTCAAAATTGCAAAAATTTATGATTTGAATCCTGATTATTTTTTTACTCCTCTGAAATATGAAATTGGAGAGTTTAACTTCAGAAAGAAATCTACTTTTAAGAAAAAAGAAGAAGATTCGCTGAAAGAAATAATTAGAATAAAAATTGAGAACTATTTGTACATAGAGAATTGCCTGTCAATTGATACTAAATTCTACAATCCTTTAAAAAACAGAATTATTGCCAATTATTATGATATTGTTGATGCAGTTGAAGAATTAAAAAAACAATGGGAAATTGGATTTGATCCGATTCATAATATAATTCAAATGCTTGAAGACAAGAAATTGAAAATAATTGAGATTGAAAATGTCAATAATGCATTTGACGGATTATCAACAATTATTGATAATAAATATCACGTTATTGTTATTAATAAAAATTTTCCTGTTGAAAGAAAAAGATTTTCATTGTTGCATGAATTAGGTCATATTATATTAAATATTAAGTCTGATATTTCTTCGAAAGAAGTGGAAAGATTATGCAATCAGTTTGCTTCTGAAATGCTGATTTCAAAAAAAATATTAATAGAAGAGTTTGGTAAAAAAAGAGAGCATATTTCTTATACTGAATTGTCTGCAATTCAAAAAAAATACGGTATCAGCATAAGAGCAATAATGTATAAATTGTTGGATGCAGGTGTAATAAACAGTCATTATTATAAGAAATTTTACATAAAATTGAATTCCGACTCAGAATTTCGTGATTTGATTGACAAATCTCTGTTTGAAACTCCTGAAGTTTCAGATCATTTTAGCAGATTAGTTTACAGAGCAATGACACAGGAAGTAATATCTATGAGTAAAGCAGCATCATTGCTTGGCATAAGTGTTAGTGATTTGAGAGATAATTACAGAATTATTTAAAAGGGATGTAATGCATATAATTATTAATGATGCTAATATATTAATTGATATTGCAAATCTTGATATTGCTGAATTATATGCAGAATTAGAGTATAAATTATTTACTACAGATTTTGTAATAAATGAAATTGAGAATCCCGTACAATTAAAAAGAATTGAAAGATTATTTAATAGTAAAAAGATTGAAATTTTAACTACTTCATCTGAGCGACTTTTTCATATTTATGATATTTACAATAACCAAACAAAAGGTTTAAGCGTTGCCGACTGTTCTGTTTGGTACTATTCCAAACATATGAATGCAATTTTATGTACCGGCGATGGTAATCTACGAAAACAGGCTAAAAAAGACAATATTGAAGTAAGAGGAATATTGTTTATATTTGATGAATTACTGCAACAGGAAAAAATAACATACAATAAAGCAATAGAAAAACTCAAAAATTTAAAAAAAATTAATGTAAGATTACCGGCAGAAGAAATTCAAAAGAGATTAGACTTATGGAAGAAAAAACATAATAAAATTCTTCGATAATTTAATTTATTCAAAATAATTTATTTAAATTCAAAAAAATTTTCTATTTTTGTAATAGTAAGATTTACAATTTTCATTGTAGTTATTTTTAATAAAATTAATTACTTATAGATTATATGCTGAACGAAAAAACAATATATTTGCGAATAATGCAGAGCAAGGAAACAAAAAAATGTTTCCCGCCTGTTAATATGCCCAAATCCCGTTCCAGTAAAATCAACAGTTTTCAGCATTACACAACCGACGCTCCGGTTTAATCCCAAATTATATCAGTTTATTCTCTCCTTAATAATGACAATTAAGGCACAATACTTATAAATTATTTTAAAATTATCTCAGGAGTTTATTATGAAAAAAGATTTTTTGATGGTAAGTGATTTCACGGCAGAGGAAATCAAAAAGACTTTCGAAATTGCTATTGATATGAAAAAAGACAGAATGAAATATTCTGAAGCTCTTAAAGGACAAACACTTGCATTGATATTTGAAAAGCCTTCTTTAAGAACTCGTACTTCTTTTGATGTTGGTATTCAGCAGCTTGGCGGATACTCAATTTATCTTTCACCTGCTGAAATTAATCTCGGAAAAAGAGAATCAGTAGAAGATGTAGCTAAAAATCTTGAAAGAATGGTTCAGGGAATAATGATTCGTACTTTTGCTCATCAGATAGTGGAAGATATGTCAAAATTTGCTCATATTCCTATTATCAATGGTCTTACTGATTACACGCATCCTTGCCAGGCGATGGCTGATTATCTTACAATGTATGAGCACAGAGGCGAGCTGAAAGGTCAGAAAATGGTTTATGTAGGAGACGGCAATAACGTTGCTCATTCACTTATGATAGCAGGTGCCATACTTGGAGTAAATGTTTCAGTAGTATCTCCTCAGGGATATGAACCAAATCTGAAAGCATTCGAACTTGCTACAAAACTTGCCAAAGAAACCGGTGCCAAAATCGAAGCTACGAATGATATACCTTCAGGCGTAAAAGATGCAGATGCTGTTTATACTGATAAATGGGCTTCTATGGGACAGGAAGAAGAAGAAGCTGCAAGAAGAATGATTTTTGCTCCATATCAGGTAAATGAAGACTTAATGTCTCATGCTAAATCAGATGCACTCTTTATGCACTGCCTTCCTGCAAAAAGAGGCGATGAAGTATCAGCAGGCGTAATAGACGGACCAAATTCAGTGATTTATGACGAAGCTGAAAACAGACTACATGCACAAAAAGCGATTATGTATCAACTGATGAAATAAGAGGTAACTCGTGTCAAAAAAAGCATTAATAGCAATTGGCGGAAATTCTTTAATCAGAGCCGGTGAAAGAGGTACTATTGATGAACAGTTCGCAAATGCTGTTGCTACTGCAAAAAGCATAGTGCAGATGATAAAAAAAGGCTGGCAGGTAGTAATCACGCACGGTAACGGACCTCAGGCAGGTGCTGCTCTCCTCCGCTCCGAAAGAGCTGCCGGTGAAGTTTACACGCATACGCTTGATATGTGTGTAGCCACTACTCAGAGCGAGATTGGTTACATTCTGCACAGAGCAGTGGAGCAGGAACTCCGAAAAGAAGGGCTTGATAATCAGGTTACTACTATTCCTACTATGGTGGAAGTAGATAAAGATGACCCTGCATTTAAAAATCCTACTAAACCGATTGGTCCTTTCTATGAGCAGGAAGTAGCCGAATACAAGAAAAAAACATTAGGTTGGGATATTGTGGAAGATGCCTCAAGGGGATACAGAAGAGTGGTAGCTTCTCCTCAGCCTAAAAGAGTGCTTCAACTTGATATTATTCAAAAAATTGTGGATACGGGAATCGTAACTATTGCCCTTGGTGGTGGTGGTATTCCTGTAATGGAACCTGAACAGGGAAATATTGTTGGGCTTGAAGCGGTAATAGATAAAGACAGATCATCGGCTTTGCTTGCCGGAGATATGAATGTTGATTTGTTCATTATAAGTACAGATGCGGATCAGGCTTATGTTAACTTTAAAAAGCCTAATATGAAAGGCATCAGAAAGGCATCAGCAGATGAGATGGAAGAATATGCAAGTCAGGGACATTTTGCTCCCGGCAGTATGCTGCCGAAAGTAGAAAGCGCCATTAAATTTATTCGTAACGGTGGAGAAAGAGCAATCATTACATCCTATGAATATCTTATGGATGCACTGGAAGAAAATGCAGGAACGCATATTACAAAATAAAATTCGGAAATAATTTTGCCGTTTTTTTATTTTTTATGG
>CAZIXJ010000030.1:0-13377 GCA_964542835.1 uncultured Hyphomicrobiales bacterium | reverse complement strand
TATTCGGCAAACGGAGAAATAGACAATTATGCAGAGGTAAATTTTGCAAAAGACCTCTCGTGGAGTATTGGCTCGGCATTGCAGCCGTATAGTGCCGAAAGGAATACTGCGAACTCATCAAACAACTTCAAGTGTGTTCTGCAATATTTATAAGGAGCTTCGGGGTGGTTCGGTACTATAAAGATGTTTTTTTGCTAACGTAGCCGGCTCTCAAAATCAAGTTGTTTGGGTTTTGGGGGGATGAAGAAAAAATTAATATGTATAATTTTGGAATTAAAATTATGAAAAGATATATAATTTTATTAAGTTTTATTTTTGCCTTTATTAATCTTTCGGCAAATGACCCTATAGTTCCCGGTGAAGAAGAACCTTGTACAGATTCATATTTTGAAGATGCTTGGATAGGTCCGAATTTTATTACAATATATTTTGAAGATTGTGAACGCTTATATTTAGTCGAATACTATTACAGACAAGTTGGTGGAGGTACATTAAGAGAAGAATTACAGATTACCAGAGTCCTTTCACTAACTGATAATAATTGTAATCAATGTGTAGGAGGAAAGCAAAATCTATTCAAGAACGCATATGCAAAACTTTGGAAAGATAACCCTATGGGCTTTTCTTTTAATGAAAGCACAACGGTAGTTAAAGAAATGCAATGCTATTATTATATAGCATTTGATATGCCCGGACCCGGAGGTCAAGATATTATTCTTTCTCCTTCTCAATTCTCCGGTTTGGGAATTCTTCCACCAAATTACCAAATCAATCCGGATGGCGATTATCTGATTCCTGTATTTGATATGTTTGCTCATTGTGATGGTAGTGTTTGTTGTACTGCTATTTATAATGTTAGAAGGGATGGTTATGGACAAATAACAAACATTGAGTATAAATACCCTGCCGGCAATACACAGGAAGAATGTGATGATTCTGACGATTGTTGGCAAAACTGTAGTTCATTAGTTTTTGATGTTGATTTCGAGGATTTTCCAAAAAAATCAATAATAAATACAGAGCATATTAAAATTTATCCGAATCCAAATGACGGTGATTTTACTTTTGAAATTAGAAATAATTCAAAAGGTACTGTTGTGCTTGAAATAATTGATATAGTTGGAAATACTGTGTATAAATCAAGCTTTAAGAAGACAAATGATATGTACACAAGTAATATTGAAACAAATTTAAATTCAGGGGTTTATTTTATTAATATTACTCTTGATAATAATAATATATTAAATAGTAAAATTGAAATTTCAAAATAAGTATAATTGGGCTAATATTATATATTAGCCCATTTTAAATAAACAGGTGAAGATTATGTTTTTATTTCTATTATTGATTTTATCTGCTTTTAATTTAAAAGCATTCGAAGAAGTTCAATATTTTGATGAATCTTATTTATATTCAATGGATGTTATGGATTCCAACAAAGTTTTAATTGCAAATCTTAAAATATCAAACTATATAAGCGGCAAAGAATATACCGAGCAAGATATATTATACTCTGAAAACGGAGGTAAAGATTTTGAAACTATTTACCATTATAGAGTTAATAGTTTTGGAGTAAATGGTTTACCCCGAAAAGAACCAGTATTAAAAATCAAAGTAAAATTCATTAATGACAGTACATTTCTGTTTTTTGGTCAGAAATTAATTACTAACTATGATGAACCTGGAATATTGCAAATCTATTATTCCGAAGATAAGGGAAAAACTTGGGATTCGACCTATTACTTTGATTATAATATTGGTAACAAAGGAAGCACTTTTGATTTTGAAGGAAATAACAGACTCTGTGTAGGTGCTTTTATAGATGGAGAATATGTCATGTTTTCACAAGATTACGGTAAAAACTGGAATAAATTTGACTATCCAAATGAGGAGTATGAATTGAAAAATGTGCAGGTAACTACACAAAATGAAATACTGATTTTATCCATCAAAAATGACACTTCTTATTTGATAAAAATGGATTTTTCAGGAGAGATTATTGATGTTTCAGCACTTCCTGAGCCATTCAAATCTATTCATTTTGATAATTATAAATTTGGAATAGCAGGAAAAAAAATCTTGTTTGATAACAATTACCACATACAATCTTATATTACAAATGATTCAGGTGAAAATTGGGAATATGTTTATACTTCCGAAGTACCGGCAAGTAATTGGAGAAATGTTGTGTTTGGTGATTCTGTTATATATAAATATAAAAATGCTGACCTTTATAAATCAACTGATAAGGGTCTGAATTGGGAATATAAAGATTTAGGCTACAGTATGAACCCTATTGTCGAATTAAGTCTTGATGATAAGGAAAATGCTTATATTATTTTAAATGAAAATTTTCTTTTAAAAGAAGTTATATCAACAGGGATAATAAATAGTAATATAAATAATTTGAAAGCCTACCCTCTTCCCGCTATGAATAATCAAGCTATTACCTTAGAAGGAAGTTTCGCTTTTTCTAAAGTTGATATATTTTCAATTCAGGGAAAGCATATAAACAAAGATAATTACAGTATTAATTACTGCAAAAACAGAATTGAATTAACAACTAACTCATTAAAAGGGATTTACTTTGTAATAATCAAAAACCAAAATACAATCAATTATTCAAAGATAATAATAGAATAAAAGGAAAAATTATGAAATATTTGATATTGATTTTTATATCATTCGCAAAACTTAGTGCAGGTAGCTGGTCTCAAATATACGAGACCCAAGAAAATGCTATTATATATGATATGTGTATTTCAAATTATGATGAAATATATTTCACATACTATAATAATACACAAATAGATGGAAAGTTTTTGTGGCATAGTTTTCTTATGAAAACAAACGATGAGTTCAATACTATTGATACTCTGTTTGCTGATTATTTTGATATGATGAATGACCCTTTTGTGGATAAATTTCGCAATGTGATTTATATGGAACCAAATACTATTATCGGAAATTACCAAAATGATACTGCAGGTTATAAGTTACTAAAATCTACAGACAATGGAAAACAATGGGACGTAATTTTTTCCGGAAAAAAAAATGACTCAACAAATTATACAATTAATGAACTCTATAATAATAATGGTGTGATTAAGTTCAATACACGGTTTGGAGGCAATACATTTTATTCTTTCGATAACGGAGATACATATATGCATTTGGAAAAACCTGAAATAGAAAATTATGTAATTTTTGATACTTACGCCTTCAATGAAAAAAGAATTTTACTGAATGTAGTAGAATTGAAAAATTATGACAGAGAAAAGAATTATCTTTTATATTCAGAAGACTCCGGAGTAACATATGATACATTGCCCGGACAACCTGAAGCTACTTTAGATTTTCGTTTTCTTAATGACAATGTTGGTTTTTTATTAGGATATAAAGATTATGTATATGATGAAAGAGCTGTAATATACAAAACAATAGATAAAGGAAAATCTTGGTATAAAGTTTTTGAAGAAGAAGATTATTATTACCAGAAACCGATTATTGATATGGTGTTTTTAGAGGATTCAGTAATTTATATGACATCAGTTCAAAAAGTTTACAAATCTACGAATACCGGAGATAGCTGGTTTGAAGTTACCGATGAATTACCTTTAGATGATAATTTAATAATTAAAGATATAGTAAGTAACAATAGCGATGTTTATATTATTACCTCCCATGAAAAAAAATATAAATTTTACAAATATGAAATCAATTCATCAGTAGAAGAGAACTACATATCTAAAAGTAATTTCTCCATCACTCCCAATCCCGCATCGGATTATATCGAAATCTCCTTTAGCAACAAAGGGCTTCAGCCCTTTGCAAATAGCGAGGAGATTGAGATATATGATGTGCTGGGAGAGAGAGTTTACAGCACTAAGGACACTGAGCGAAGCCGAAGTGCCGAAGTGGGCAATGGAGGCTCTTTTTCGGGTTACTTCGACTACGCTCAGCAACCCTTAAGAATTGATGTTTCTAATCTGCCGAGAGGTGTTTATTTTGTGAGAATTGGTGATAAGGTGGAGAAATTTGTGAAAAGGTAGAGACGAGGCGGTGCCTCGTCTTTGTGGCAGATGTTCTTTGAAAACATGAATAGCCCCGTGCTTCAGCTCGGGGTAATATTGGGCTGAAGCCCTGCTATTTTCTTCGGATAATAAACCCCGAGTTAAAACTCGGGGCAATTGATGATTATTTCTCCCTTGATTCAGCCACAGGCTTATTCAAGTGTGATCAAAGGGAGTGCTTTTTCGCAAGAAAAAGCGAGGGATTTGATTATGCAGCCGATGGCTTAAGCCGTCGGTTGCCTGAAAATTTGGTGAGAGGGTGGAGAAGTTTGTGAAGTGGTAATAATTCGTTGGGGGCGGGTTTTCCGCCCCCTTTGAGAATGTAGAGACGAGGCGATTGAGCGTCTTTTTGGCAGGAAATAGAAAAATCTTTATTATTTGAGGTATTCCAATGCCGGCGAGGGAATGGAAAAAATATGATGCATTTGATTTTTTCGTTTTCTGAGTTATTTTTTTATCATAATAGAACTTGTCATAAATCATAATTATTAAGATTCTGTTGTAGAAATTATTCGGTTTGTTTATCCTTCATTTTTGAATGAAATTAACATTTTTTATCAATTCTCAGTATAAGTTTATTCAATAATTTGCTTATTATTACATCAATAATATAAATTTATGTTTAAATAATAAAAACCGGAGAAAATCTATGAAATTAATTAAAGTAATTGCACTGATAATTCTAATTGCTGCGGTATCATCCCGCTCAGATGCAAAAGGTATTTACGACTTTACTGTAAATGATATTGACGGAAATGAAGTAAGCCTTTCTGAATACGAAGGAAAAGTGTTGCTAATCGTGAATGTAGCCAGCAAATGCGGCTTCACTCCTCAGTATGCCGACCTACAAAAAATTTATGATGAATACAAAGCACAGGGATTTGAAATACTTGCTTTTCCCTGCAATCAGTTTGCCAATCAGGAACCCGGTACTAATGATGATATTAAAAAATTTTGTTCATCGAATTATGGAGTTACATTTCCACTTTTCGATAAAATTGATGTAAACGGTTCGAATGCTCACCCGCTTTATAATTATCTGATAAGTAAAAAAGGATTTGAAGGCTATGACTTGAGCAATCCAAAAGCAGAAATGATAAAAGGAGTTCTGGAAAAGAATTTCCCGGAAAGCTTAGAAGGAAACTCGATAAAATGGAACTTTACAAAATTTCTGATTGATAAAGATGGCAATGTAATTGAAAGATTTGAAACACCTGTGCCACCTGAAAAAATTGCTCCTTCAATCGAAGAATTATTGTAATTTTTTTTAAATTCATTAATTTGCAAAGTGGCTATTCCCGTTGCATTCTTTGAAATATTATTTTCATTCAAAATCACTACAAGTGCTCTCTTGTAGTGATTTTGCCGATTAAGTTGAAATGCGTAAATACAATAATAAAATTAAAAATGTGTTTTTTTTATTTATATAATTTGAGATTAAAATGCAAAACTACAAAATTGAAATAAAGTGGGCTTTTATATTTATCGGTTCTCTCCTTCTCTGGATGGTTCTGGAAAGAATTGCAGGTCTGCACGATACTCATATTGATAAACATCAGTATATTACTATGCTATATTCTATCATCGCAGTTTTGCTTTACTACTTTGCTCTCAGAGATAAAAGGAATAATTTTTACGATGGAGAAATGACTTATAAACAGGGCTTTATGGCAGGTTTGATTATTACTCTGATTGTTACAGTATTTAGCCCCTTAACTCAATGGATTGTTTCATATGTCATTACTCCCGATTATTTCAGTAATGTAATAGAATATTCGTTAGAATCGGGTTATCATCAAAGCCTTGCAGATGCCGAAGCACAATTCAATTATAAAAATTATGCTTTACAAAGTACCATTGGGGCGTTTGTAATGGGTATTATCACTACGGCAATAATTGCAATTTTTACTAAAAAATCTAAAAAGAAAGATATTTAGGATATTTTATGTTAATTGATTAGAATATTTTTTTTCAATTATATAAAGTCATTAAAATGAATGCAAATGAAATTCAGAAGAAAATTGAGTCTTCATTCAGAGAACAGGTGCAAAATGACAAAAAAGTAAAAAATGCTTATTTGCTTGTTCAATCTGAAAAAATTGGTATTGATATCAATATTGCGGAAGGTAAGACAGGAGAAATACCTGCAAATCCTATGCAGGCAAATCATATGGCATCCGTGGGCAAAATATTTACGGCAACAATAATCGGTATGCTTCAGGATGAAGGTAAGTTAAGCTATGATGACAAGATAGCAAAATATCTTGATAACGAACTGATGGCCGGACTTCATATTTACAAAGGCAAAGATTATTCCGGTGATATTACAATTAAGCATCTGCTTAAGCAAACATCAGGATTAAATGATGTATTTTTTCCATTATTAGAAAAAATGATAAAAGACGAATCACTTGAATTTTCTATAAGAGAGGCACTAGAATGGGGAAAGAAGAATACTGAGCCTGTTTCAGTACCGGGCAAGAAACATTTTTACAATGATACTAATTACTATTTGCTTGGATTAATAATTGAATCTGTTACAGGAATGCCTTTTCATAATGCAGTGCATAAAATGATTTTTACGCCTTTGAAAATGGAAAATGCATATATTAATGGTTATTCAAAGCCAAAAAATGAACCACAATACACTGAAGCTCATATTTATCTTAATAATATTAATTTTGCTGCCAATAAAAGAATTGCAAAAATTGACTATGCCGGAGGTGGTGTAACAGCCCCATTAAGTGAATATCTCATATTTATGAAAGCTCTTGCAAATGGAGATTTAGTTAAAAAGGAAACATTGAACAAAATGATTTATGATGATATAAAAATGGGTTTCCCGGCTATTGGTTTTGATTATGGTTATTCAGTATGGAAACCAAAATCTATTCCTGTTCTTATGCCCAAAAAGTATTTTTGCTGGGGATGCGTAGGAGTTACAGGTGCTTTTATGTTTTATCATCCATCAACTGACAGCTATGCCATCGGCACATTCAATGATGATTCATATACATCAAAAGCATTGAGATTTATGTTGAACAAAATTATAAAGTATTTACTGAAGTAAAAAAAATAATTAAAATGATTGCTATGTACGATTATATTATTTTCAGTTTGCTGTTTTTTGTAATGCATTTATTATGTTACATAATTGCCGGTGTAATAGACCTGCAACTGGCAGGGAAAATGTATTCAGGCAAAGAACGGCTTTATAAATCTTTTTTTCGGGATATGAATGACATTAAAGAAAGCAAACGTATCGCAAAATTATTAATTCCCTCTCAATTTGTAAGAGCAGTATTAATGTCATTAGTGCTTTACCCGATACTTCCTTATCTGACTGAACTTTCTTTCTTAATGCAGTTTGTTTTTATGGCATCTTTGATGTTTGTTTATGCGGATTTTTCGAGTGCAATTCCTTTTTCCAATACAATAGAAGGCATAGTTTATCTGAAAAAAGAATTTGTTCAGAAAAAAGTATTTTGGATAATCCAGTTTGAAGCAATTATGTACAGCGTTCTTTTTGGATTATTATCAGCTTGGCTATTGATTTAGGTTTACATGAATTTTACATACACTTGTAAAACAAAAGAAAATTTTTTTATATTCAAAAATATTGCTATTTTGAAAAGAGTGAATTTATTAATTGGAAGTTTTTTTAAGCAATGAAAACAGAAGTAAATATTAACACGGACATTCTTACTTGGGCTATAGCCCGGGCAGGTTATGATTTTCAAGAATTTTCAATTAAAATACCAAAAGTAATTGATTGGATTGAAGGCACAAAAAAACCTACAATTAAGCAATTGGAAGTATTTTCTAAAAAGGTACATATTCCTTTAGGCTATCTGTTTTTATCAAAACCACCTGTAGAAAATACGCCAATTACTTACTTTCGAAACAACAGAATTACAAACAAGATAAGTTTGAATGTATATGACACAATACAGCTTATGCTTCAACGACAAAATTGGCTAAAAGAATATTTGAGAGAAAATGATTTTCAAAAATTGGATTTTGTGGGTGCATTTCGTAACAAAAATGAAATTAATTCAATTGTTTTAAATATAAGAAAAGTATTAGGTTTAGAAGAAAATTGGTCTGCATATTATAAGAATTGGGAAGAAGCCTTAAAAGCATTAGTAGAGAAAATTGAAGACATAGGCATAATAACAGTATTTAACGGAGTTGTAGAAAATAACACAAGAAGGCAAATAAATGTGGAAGAATGCAGAGGATTTGTCCTTGTTGACGACTATGCTCCTTTTATGTTCGTAAATAATGCTGATAGTCCTTCCGCCCAAATGTTCACAATAGTTCACGAGTTAGCTCACATCTGGACCGGACACAGCGCAGGATTTGATTTTAGAAAACTTCAACCTGCTAATGATCCTGTTGAGCAATTATGCGATAAGGTTGCTGCAGAGTTTTTGGTACCTGCCAAATTACTTGATGAAATTTGGAACAACTTTTCCGAAATTAACAAATATGCAAAGCATTTTAAAGTAAGTGAAATTGTGATAGCACGAAGGGCTTTAGATTTAGGTAAAATTACAAAATCTGAGTTCTTTATATACTATGATGAATACAGAAAAAGAGAGCTTAACATATCCAAATCCAAAAGCAGCGGTGGAAATTTTTATGCAACAGCGGCAAAAAGATTAAGCAGAAACTATGCCCGGCATATTAACAGAGCTGTGAAGTCCGGACAATTACTCTATCGCGACGCATATAAATTAACAGGTATGAAGGGTGATACATTCCATAAGTTTTTTAAAAAGCAAATGAATTAACAAATGCAGGTATTCTTAGTAGATAGCAACTTCTTTATTCAGGCTCACCGGGCTACATATCCGCTGGATATTGCTACAGGATTTTGGAATAAGATAAAAGAAATTGCAAATTCCGGGATTATTTTCAGTATTGATAAAGTAAGAAACGAACTTTACAACAAAAATGATGAATTAGAATATTGGTGCAAAGCAAATTTGCCGGAAAACTTCTTCAAAGATTCTTCAAATAAAATTAATGAATACACACAGATTTCTAACTGGGCAATTTCCAAAGCTGACCATTATATGCCAAATGCAATTAATGAATTCCTGGATGCAGATGAAGCTGATGCGTTTATTATTGCGTATGCTCTCTCAGATAAAGAAAAAATTACTATTGTAACGCAAGAAATAAGCCAGCCCGGCAGAAAATCAAAAATTAAAATTCCTGAACCATGTAAGGATTTTGAAATAAAATATTTAAACACTATTGATATGTTCAGGCAACTCGGAGAAACATTTTAGAAAACTGTTTAAATTCTAATCAAACATCGTGTATCACGTATTTTACTACTCCTTGTATCTCGAAGCTCCAGTAGGGCTTTATTTCTATAGGTAAGAAATTTTTATTTGCCGAATACAGATAAACTTTGCCTTCTATCATTCTGAATGTTTTTACTGCCATTTCTCCGTTTAGTGCCGCAATTACAACTTTTCCGTCGCTTGGCTTTTCATTTTTATTTACTATCAATACATCACCGTGATAGATTTTCTCATCTATCATACTTTCTCCGTTTACTTTTACAAGGTAAACATCTTTGGGATTCGGAGCAAGATGCATATTCAAATCCAGATAAGACTTTTTATTTATCGGTGGCTTATCCACATCTTTCGTTTTAATGAAAGGTGCTTCAAAGCTGTACTGTGTATTCAATTCAGCAATTTTTCTGGCTTTCATATTTATACCGCTTATTTTAGAGAGAGTGAATGATTTTTGTTACTTTTCCCAGCATATAAAACTTAACGTAAGGAGCCATTTCCATAGGCAAATATTGACTGTCAGGTGATTCAAGGTATGGTCTGCCATTAATCTCACGATAAATTTTTACGGATAATTCACCATTTAAAGCAACAACTACCAGATTTCCATCAAAAGGCTCGGCATTTTCATCCACAACAAGAATATCATCATCGGAAATTTCCGGATATTTTGCTGATTTGCCTCGCACTTTTACAAAAAATGCTGATGCAGGATTATCAATAAGAAATTCATTCAAATCAACCTGAATGATAGTATCGTTATCAACAGTTACAGGAACTCCCGCAGATACTGACATAGTGAATAGCGGCATACTTTCTGCCGGATTGGATTCGGAATCAAATCCGATTACTTCTACAATTTCCATTATTCCCCCCGAAAATTGGACATTTACTAATATGTAATATAAAATAAATTTTCAATTCTTGCAAACTAAAAAATCTGCTCCACCCTCCCTACCTCATTTCAGAATCTCTGATGCGGAGTATTTATCTTTTTTCTCTCCCACTTGGCAACACCTCCTTCAGCTATTTTTCATCTTTCTAAAAATGCAATTTAATACAATCAACGATATAATATGTCATTTGTTTATTATTTTCAAAAAAAAATTATTCGTTTATTACGCCTGAGCCTATCAGCTCGTCTTCAATATAATATGCTGCAAACTGTCCCGGAGTAATCCCTCTCTGCGGTTTGTCGAATATTATATAAATTCCTTCTTTTTCTCTGTATAGTGATGCTTTCTGCAAATCCTGTCTGTATCTTATTCTTACGTCGCAATTCAAAGTATCACCGATATTAAGTTCCATATCAGTTCTTACCCAGTGTAATTCTTCAGTTTTCAGAAATAGCCCCTTTCTGTAAAGTCCGGGATGGTCTTTGCCTTGCCCTGTATAAATTATGTTATTCTCAATATCAGTTTCAATCACAAAAAGGGGTTTTGCAGTACCGCCTACGTCCAAGCCTTTTCTCTGCCCAATTGTATAATAATAAGCACCCTGATGTTCGGCAAGAAATTTTCCGTCGCTTACGTCATATTTGTAGGGCTTGGCAAGCTCTTTAATATCTTCGCTTTTGTTTTTATAAATTTTATGTTCGGGTGAGATTTCAATTATTTTTCCTTTTTTTGGGACTAACTGCTGTTGCAAAAATTTTGGCAAATCAACTTTGCCTACAAAGCAAATTCCCTGAGAATCCTTTCTCTCGGCTGTTGCAAGCCCCAGCTTGGCAGCTATTTCTCTTACTTCCGGTTTTGTTATCTCACCAACGGGAAAAAGTGCATCTTTTATCTGCTCCTGACTAAGCTGACATAAAAAATAGCTTTGGTCTTTATTTTTATCTTTTCCTGCAATCAATCTGTAAACAATTTTCCCATTTTTTTCTATGGTTTCTTTTCTTGCATAATGCCCGGTTGCTACATAATCTGCACCGAGTCTTTTTGCTTCATCTATGAACAAATCAAATTTTATTTCGCGATTACAAAGCACATCGGGATTTGGAGTTCTGCCCTTTTCATATTCAGCAAACATATAATCCACTACCCGCTTTTTGTACTCTTCGGAAAGGTCAACGGTATGAAGAGGAAAATCAAGCTGCCTGGCTATCATTTTAGCAAACGCAATATCATCAGCCCAGGAGCATTCGCTCTTTAGCAAGCCCGTATGTTCTGAATCTTTCCAGTTAATCATAAAAAGTCCAATTACGTCATATCCCTGCTTTTGCAAAAGATATGCCGCCACACTTGAATCTACGCCACCCGAAATGCCAAGAACTACTTTTTTCATTTCTACTTATTCGGATTAATTATTAATTTGTTTGTGAAAGCCTGACCATCTATATGAGTTCTCAGCAAGTATATTCCGGCAGAAATATTATTGTCAATATTCCATCTGTAATCATATTTTCCCGAATGTAATGCCCTTTTCGGGAATGAATGAATTTCGCGTCCGTTCATATCATAAATAATCATTTTTACATTTGAATTTGCGGGCAAAGATATTGAAATATTTACATATTCATTTGCAGGCAAAGGGCTTGCAGATATATTTATTCCGCCGGTTGCAATTTCTTCTGCGCCGGTAAGTATAGATGAAGTTACTCCTACGCTCTCCAGATAAAAAGTGCCTCCGTTGCCGGCTTTTGGTTTGGTGGTTTTTACCATATAATAGAGTTTGCCTTCTTCCTCCACGTTTTCATCAATATATTGAGAACCTGATACAGGTTTGTCATTTATTCTGGTATAAGCACCATATTCTTCCGTAGCTCTGTAAACATTATAAAATTTAATATCATCAGTTGGAGGCTCTTCCCATTCCACTCTGTATGTAGGTTCGGAATATTTTACAATAGTTACGTTTTCAGGCGGAAGGATTTCATTGCTCGGATACATTACAAGAGTAGGGTCCCCCATAAGTGCATTGTGTATCTGTCTGTTCCCTGATGTAGCAATCTGATCGCCTTCATATATATTGGGAACGTATTCAGTGTAATTATTTTGCGAAAGTAATGTGGAATATCCTATAGGAAAGCCCATAGCCATATGGTGCATATACCACTGAGGTCGTCCTGACCATACATTTGTTAGTACGCTTGGATTGGAAGCAAGTGGAGCCCTCAGAAAGTTATCTTCAGAATCCCAGTCTCCAAAATATGAACCGAATATCATAGTAAAAACACCGTTTATATCCTCGCCTTTAAAATCAGCAGTGCTTCCGATACCACCGGCACTTTTGTAAGTACCGCCGCCGCAACCGTATGCCCACAAATGAGATTCAGTTTTCAGGCTGCCTATCAAATCGCCCTTTTTTACGTTTTCGTAACCGATATTTGCAGCTATATTTCGCCATCCGCCCGATGCAAATCCTTCAGTATATCTTCTTGCAGCGAAATTATCATCTACTACTCCCTGCCATTTCGGGATGTATTCACCGGTTCTGAAATTGTGGTTTTTATCAAGATAATTTTCGTATAAATCAGTTTCAGATGTATTTTCGTCAATAAATTCGTTCATATTGTAAAAGTCAACTCTTCCTACAGTTATTGATACATCCATTCCAAAAGGAAGTTGGCCTATATCATACTTTCCGTCTCCCGGTACGTTATGATTCTGTGTTCGGGAGGCTGTTGTATTATTTATTTGAAAATCCCGCCAGGAGCCATCATCTAACTGACCGTAAAACAAGTCCGCGGGCCATGCTCCAACGTGATTGCCGTGTGCATCCGGTGCTATTTGCCCTGAATATGGTACCGCTATTCTGCCAAGTAAAAATACAGTGGTTACGTTATTATCTTTTTCATATTCATCTATTATGAATTGTTTTACAGCCTTTACCGAATCTGTATTAAAACCTTCCGTTCTTCCGAAAGTCTGCATAGTTACTCCCCAGCCTTCATCTTTCAAATCATCTCTCAGGCGGTTTATTTTATCTGGAAGTTCTGCAAATAGTTCGCTCTCTACAATTAGAAGTACTCTACCTTTCTGATAATCAAT
>CAZIXJ010000029.1:0-13398 GCA_964542835.1 uncultured Hyphomicrobiales bacterium | reverse complement strand
CTGCTCAAATCCCCCGGCCAAGCATTTTCAAAAGAAGAATTAACATCAATAATTTTATCGTTCAAATCAACAATAACTATAGGGTCAACACTTCCCTCGAAAAGTGCTTTCAGAATATCTGTTTCTTTCAAATCATACTTCAAACCGAACCAATTAAATAAAATGATACAATAATACTGCAATTTAGCAAAAGATTTAATTATTCACAAAGTAAAATATAAAATATTTGAAAATGTTAATTATATTTGTATTAAAAAGTGCCAAGAAAGAATTTTTTTTAAATTGAAATCTTGCACTTTAATAAAAAGCCCAATGCTCGCAAGCTCGCTCCCCCACCATTTTTTCAAAAAATGACAAACAAGGGAGATTAAGAAATTTACAGATAATATTGCTTGTTATAATCTCAATTTTGCTTCTAAGGGTACTCTAATTATAAGCCGTTTATAATAATAAACTAATACTTTTATAGGATAAATCTTTTTTTTGAGATTCAAAAAAGAAAATATTTTACTGGCGTAATTTTTGCTTAAATAATTTGGGATAAAATTGTAAAATAGCAGGAATTTTCAAAAAAATATGGTAAAAAAAATTATATATATAATTTTTATAATCACTACAGATTATTTGGCTGAAGCTCAGACTTATGCCGATGGTTTGATTAGTGGTACTAATCTCTGGACCGAAGAACAAAGCCCTTATATCATTGATAATGATATGACTATACAAAGAGAGGCTGTACTTATTATTGAAGCCGGTACAGAAATAGTAATTGCCGATGATAAACTGATATCTGTAAAAGGCAGCCTTATTTGTGAAGGTATTCCCGGCAAACCTGTTAAATTTAAGGCAAAATCAAAATACTGGGGCGGAATTTATATTGACAGAACTGCACAAGATGTAAGTATAAAATTTACGGAATTTAATTCTGGCGGTAGAAGCTCCTACACTCAAAGTTCAGTTTTCCTGATTAATGAAGCTGATGTATTTGTAGAATATTCGAAATTTCTAAACTCATATCTCTATGGTATTACGAGTTTCAGGGACGGCTATGCAGATATGGGCGGCGGCAGTCTTAATTCAAGAGGTTTTAATACGTTTTCAGGTTTTTCTCATAACAGATGGGCGATAGTAAACCGAAGTAAGATTGATTTAGACGCAGCAAATAATTGCTGGAATGATGAACCATCCAATGTAATTTATGACAATTCAAAAAATGATGCAGCAGGCGTAGTTAATTACGAACCTGTCAGCAATAATTGTGAGCCACAGAAGCCTGATAAAGCTGAACTGATATTTCCACCAGATTCTACAAAAGACATTCCGGTTTTTTTTAATCTTAAATGGCATAAATTAAATGATATAAGTTATTACCGGTTGCAGTTTGGAAATGAAATGCAATTTGATAATCCGTTGCACGATAAAAATATCACAGACAGCATCTATACAGTAAATGGTCTGAAATATGGTGAACGCTATTTCTGGAGAGTAAGAGGAGTTAATTTTGCAGGCAAAGGCGATTGGAGCGAAACCTTCACTTTCGTAACGTATGATACTGCAAAGCCGGCTAAAGTGAATTTAACTGCTCCAACTGATAATGCTCTGAGTAAATGTGAAGTACTGCTCGAATGGGAAGAATTGCAAAAAACCGATGAATATAATCTTTTAATAACAAATGATGAAACTATTATTGATACTACAATTTCTGATAATTTCATTTCTTTAAATGAATTTGCGAATAATGATGAAATAAAATGGAAAGTAAGAGGAAAAAACAGGAACGGATACGGTAAGTGGAGCGAAGAACGAACTTTCTCAATTATGGATAATTTTTTTGCCTTCGATAAGTTGATTTATAACAAGGATAATCTTATTACGAAAATTAATTCTGAAAATTCAACTGAACTTGTTTTTTCAGATTCTTCACAAACAACTATCTATAATATTACGGAAAACAAATCAATAACTTTAGATTTTCCTGTTGATTATTATACAAAATCCTTTCTTAATCATAATAATCAATACGATGAAATTTATTCAACTAAAGCAAATCTAAACATAATTTTTGACGAAGGTGATAAGCACACTGAGACTACTGCGTCAGCAATTATTAACAAAATAATAACCGCAGATATAAATAACAACGGTAAGAATGAAATAATATGCAAAACTGTAAATGATAATACTGCTTTTATTGAAATATTCGAATTGCAGGGTGAATATCCTGTAATATATGGTCAATCAATAGCCCTTTCTTCAGAATCTGAATTTTTTGTTATGGACATTGATATTGACGGCGACAAAGATATAATTGTACTTGATAATAATATGATACAGTCATATATAAACGATGAAGGCGATTTTCATCTTTCTGATAATATAGTTCATTTATCAGATGCACATAAACCGTTTTTTTATGATATCAATAATGACGGCTTTACTGATATTCTTTTAAATGATGTTCATGGTATTTCGCTCATCTCAAATAATAACGGAATATTTCAAAAAGATTCAATTATACTCAATTCTGATTACAAATTGCAGAATGTTACAGATTTGAATTTTTCAGGTTTTGCTTGTCTGTTAGTATCTGATAATGAAAATAGCCTTTTTGAATATAATACAAAGAATAATTCAACTAAAAACCTGAATATCATATCAGGGAATACTGAAATAATTAATTACAATGATGATTTCAAACCGGATTTGCTTATTGAAAGCCAGATTTATACTAATAATATCTGTTCTGAAAAGCCTCTAGTCGACAAACCTGATAATCTGAGATACTCTTTTATCAGTGATAATTCAATTATGTTGGAATGGGACAGAAGCAAACTAAATTCCAATAATAATTATAACATAACATATGAAATAAGTTTTAGAAACAATCAAAAAAATAAAATTTATAATCTGAAAACAAAAAACAACTTTTATATTATCAGAGAACCTGAAGATGCAGACTATGACTGGCAAGTAAGGGCTGTTTACAATGAATTTCTGTTCTCTGAATACACTGAATATCAAGGACTTTATACCAAAAACGCACTTCCTAAGCCTCCTGAATCATGGACTTATACTAATAAAACAGGATTAAATACTACAATATTGCTGCGTGATAAAAATAGAATTGAAATTGAAGAGCTTAATGCAGAATTGGGAGATGCTCTCGGTATATTTTTCATACGAGATACATCGCTTATATGCGGCGGATATTCATATTTTTCTTCACAAAAAGTAATATTAACTGCCTGGGGAGATAATCAGCAAACTACCGAAATAAAAGACGGATTTGGCTATACTGAAGAGTTCAGATTCAAATACTGGGATGCTTCTGAAAAAAGAGAAATCCCTGTAAATGTTGAATTCGAAAAAGGAATAGGTTGGTTCAAACCCGATACTCTATCAGAAATAAAAAGCATCAGCCCGCCCGATACTGCCAATATAATTATTGAAAAGAATAAATGGAATTATATCTCATCAGGAATTATTCCTTTCAACCCATTCTTTTCAAAAATTGAAACATTGCAAAGCAAAAAAATAAGTGATATCGAAAGCAACATCTACGATATTCATAAAGATGAATTGAAACACTGGAATACAGGCAAAGGGTATAAAATATATAGTGAAACTAATGATACTATTACAATTTTCGGCAGCAGAATACATCCTGAATATCACCCTTTCAAGATAAACAAGAATCAATGGTATTTACTGCCGGCAATTTTGAATGATACTACTCAGGCGGTTACTGCATTAAAAAATATTTATGATAAAATTATTCTCTTAAAAGATGAAGATGGAAAAATAATATCTCCGGTGCATAATATTGAACAATTCGAATACTTAATTCCAAACAAATCATATGAAATATTGCTTTCTGAAGATTCTGAATTTGTAATTCACAGCCAAGAATCAGATTACGAAGGAAATAAAACAACTGATAAAAATTTAGTTGAAAATAACAGTATAATTCAGAACTCCGGAAATAATGCAACTCTTATGGCAGTATTCGACAATCATCTTCCCGGAGAAATTGCAGTATATGCAGACAATGAAATCGTCGGAGCTGCTTTGGTCGATTCTGATACAGTAATAATTCCCATAAAAGGCAGAGATATCAGTGGATATATAAATGGAGCAAAAGAAGGGGAAGCATTAAATATCATCTATTCGGTTTATGACGGCAATTCATTCGAAATTCCTGCAAACAATATTTACAACGAAATAAACAAACAATATGAGAGTATTTTAAGGTATTCACAAAATTCATTTCACTCAATACAAATTGAAATTGATAAAATTCTAAGTATCAACAATAAAAGCTCAATAAATGTTCATATTTCGCCAATTCCGGCTGATAATTTTATTTTCGTCAATTCATCCAAAATAATTAATTCCGTAGAAATCCTTGATTTATCAGGTACAGTAAGACTTTGCCAAAACATACCCGATTACGGCTATGTTTTCGATATCAGTAAATTACCAAACGGTATATATTTTGTTAGAGTTAAAGTGGATAATATTATTGACGATAATAAAATAATATTGGAAAAAAAATAATTATTATTTAAATATTAATTTTGGTGATTTATGAAAAAGTTTAGTTTGACATTCTTTCTTGCATTGCTTCTGTTGATGCAGAGCAATCTTTATTCAGGCTGGGAGATAAAAGACACTCCAACTGAAAACAATCTTCAGGATATAAGCTATTCAAGCCCTTTTAATGATGTGTATTATGCAGTTGGCGATAATCAGACAATAATAGTATCTACTGATAACGGAATTACGTGGAGCAAAGTAGATTATTCCGGTACAAATGATTTTACTGCAGTTTTCTTCTATACTCAGAATATTGGTTTTGTTGCCGGTAATTCAGGGGAATTCTTGAGAACACTAAATGCAGGAGACACTTGGTTCGAAAGAGATGCTCTGACTGAAGGAAACATAATAAATGATATAGATTTTTATTCTTCACCAAATGCAATTTTAGTAGCTGATAATGGAATAATAAGCTATAGTACTAATTCCGGAAACGACTGGAACTCCCATAATTCACCTGAACTGAATGTGGATATAAACAACCTGAGCGTAATTTCTGAAAATTTCGCACTTGCCTGCGGTGATAACGGGCTTATAATTAAAAGTACCGATGGTGGTGAAAACTGGTCTGTAATACAGCAAGCAGACAAAAACTATAATCTGTATGGAATAGATGCCAAAGACGAAAATATTTGGGCTGCTGTATCATCTGACGGTAGAATTTTCCAAACTGACAATGGTGGTGATTCATTTACAGAAGTTTTCAGCGAAGCAGGAGAAGTGATAAATGACGTAAAATACGTTGGAAGCAGCAAATTTTTCGCAGCGGGAAGTAACGGCAAAATTTATGTAAGTTATAATTCTGGTGAAGACTGGAGCAAGCAATTCAGCCCGACTATCGAAAATCTTAAATCTATTGATTTCCACTCTTCAAACGAAATTATTATTGCCGGTAACTCCGGCACTATCGTTTATACAACTGATGCAGGCGGTAATAACTCTTGGGATATTGAAATATACAACCCTGTAAGCGATGCAGAGCTTATAGCAGGAAGAGAATATTTTATTCAATGGGATGCAGAAGGAATTGACGAATTAGATTTATTTTTCTCTTCTGATAACGGTCAGAACTGGGAACTGATTGATGATAATATCAATGCAGACGCAGCAACATATTTATGGGATATTCCTTCAGATATTGAATCAGAACAATGCTTAATTAAACTTGCTGATAGCGATAATGAAAACACTTATGAAATATCCGAAACATTTAGCATCGTAGAAAATATAATTAAAATTACTTCACCTGCTGAAGAATCTGTTTATAAAACAGGAGAAACTATTACAATAGAGTGGAATACCAATCTTGATACAGAAGTTGAATTGTCTTATAAAATCAATAATTCTGAAATATCAATTGGAACTGCCTCAGCTCAGGATAAGCAATTTGAATGGACTGCACCTGATATGTTTGGGAAAAGTATTTCTTTGAATATATTTGATGTAAATGATTTACTTAATAATTATTCTACTGATGCTCTTATTACTATCTGGGATTTTGATTTTACTGCACCTGTCGAAAATGAACAGCTCCTTACAGGCAGAACTTACACTATCGAATGGGAAAGTAATATTACAGAAGATGTAAATATTTACTATCAGTCTGAAGAAAATGAGCCTGTACTGATAGCAACAGTAAAAGGAACTGATTTGTCATATGACTGGACTCCTTTGGCAAGTGAAATCCCTGACGGTAATTATAAGCTAATTATGGCTCATCCTGAAATAGAAGAAATTGCAGCAGAAACTCCTCAATTTGAAATATTCACAAAAATTCTTGAAATCGCTTCTCCTGAACCGGGTGATATATGGAATACCTTTGAAGACCAAACAATTGAATGGACTGCTAATTTTGAATCTACATTAAAAATTGAATATTTAATTGATGATGAAGGAGAGACAGAAATTGCGCAAGTAAATTCATTAGAAGGCAGTTACGAATGGAATGTTCCTGATGAATTAAACGGAGCATTTTATTTGAAAATTACAGATAAAGATGATGAACTTACTTATGATGAAATGGAAGCATTCGCATACTTCAATAACAGAAGAATAGAACTTCTCGCCCCGAATGGCGGAGAAATACTAAATGCAGGACAGCAGTTCAATTTGAGATGGGAAAGCGAGAATATTGATGAAATTAATATTCTTTTCTCCTATGATAATGGACAAAGCTGGAATGAGGAATATTCAAATATTCTAGTTACTGAAAATCCTAAAATCATAAATATTCCAAATAATCCAACTTCTCAATGTCTTATAAAAATTGAAGATGCTGAGTTTGGGCTTGCTTCTGATATGTCCGACGGTGCTTTCAGCATTTATGGAATACTTCTTGATTCATTCACAGAAGGCGAAACTTATCTTACAAATTCTGAAGAAGAAATTGTTTGGACTTATCTCGGAAGTGAATACGTAAACATTTATTATTCTGATGACAACGGAGCAAACTGGTCGGCAGTAGAAGAAAATTATCCCGCAGCACAGCAACCTTACATTTGGGAAATACCAAACAATCCGGGTGATGATAACAGAATAAAAATCATAGATACTGAAAATTCAATATACAGAGACGAATCTTCCGTTAATTTCACAATTAAAGGTTTGAAAATCACAAGACCGGCAGGCGGAGAACTTTGGGCTTCAGGTTCTGAAGAAACAATCGAATGGGAAAGCCAGTCTCATGATGAAAACGTAAAAATCCAATATACCACCGACGACGGTACTACATGGGTTACGATAGATTCATACGTAGATATTAGTCTTGGTTCATATACATGGAATGTACCTAAGAATGAATCCGGTATCTGTAGAGTGAAAATCTCTACTGTAAATGACAGTGAAATATATGATGTAAGTAATGAATTCTTTACAATAGACGGCAGTGGAATAGTAATAAGCAGACCAAATAAAGATGACATATGGGAAACCGGAAATACTTATGTAATCAACTGGGGCGAAGCAAAAGTAAATACAGTTGATATTTATTACTCTACTGATAATGGCACAAACTGGCAATTAATAAAAAGCAAACACAATAAACCTCCATATTTATGGGAAATACCTGCCTCAGTAATTCCTTCCACTGAAAGTTACATAAAAATAATTGATACAGATAACGAACAGGTGTATGATATATCTGAAAAATTCAGAATAAAAGGAAAAAATCTTGCTTATAATGTACCTGTATCTTGGGAGCATGCAAAAGCAACAGGCTCAAATGCTTTAATCATACTTAACACTTCAGTTGCAAATTCAATAGATGATAAAAAATTATCAAGCGGAGATGCAATAGGCTTCTTCTATGAAGACGGGAATGAAATTAAATGTGGCGGTTACGGAATATGGCAGGGCAAACACCTTTCCGTTACAGTCTGGGGCGATAATCCAATGACTACTGAAAAAGACGGTTTCTCCGTAGAGGAAGATTATATTGCAAAATTATGGGACGGAACTGAAGGGAAAATCCATAACATTTATGCCGAATACACAACATCAAACGGCGGCAGATTTGCCAACGACAGAGTTAGCTATCTATCATCACTTTCTATTTATAATTCACTCGAAATATATCTAAAAGGTGGCGTTTGGTCTATGATTTCTTCCAACAAACTTCCAGCAGACCTCAGCATAGACAATCTTATGACAGATGTAAACCCATCATTCGGCGAGTATGGCTTTATGAAAGATGAAGACGGACTTGTGTATTTCCCTTACGAAGAAATAAACACTATCGGCAACTGGAATATGAGCAACGGCTATCAAATTTATACAGAGCAGGATGATACACTCGAAATAAAAGGCATTATTCCTGATTTATATACTTACCGCAAATCAATAGAGGCAAACAAATGGCATATTGTCGGTTTTGTTCCTCAGTTCCGTATTCCTGTGGATATAGCCGTTCAGAGTATTGACAATTATAATAATAATAATACAAACTATACTTTGATAGTAAAAAATGACAACGGTGAAATATATTACCCGAATTATGGAATTAATCAGATTGGTGATATGAAGCCCGGCGAAGGATATAAAGTATTTTCAGGTATTTCTGATGTTCTTCAGTATCCTCAATATACTCCTACTAAAGGCTCTGTAATAGCAGGCGAAGAGGTTTTGCCTCCGTCATACTTCGTACAGCCTGAAATCAAATCAGGAAATAACGCCGTGATAATGATAGAATCTGATGATATGAAGTCCGGTGATGAAGTAGGGATATTCGATGCCGCAGGCAATATTATCGGTTCGGGAGTATATAATAATGAACGTGCTGTTGTTACCGTATGGGGCGACAATCCTCTTTCAGGAAAAGCCAAAGAAGGAGCTTCCTACAATGAAGAGCTGGAAATAAGAATTTATTCCGCTGAAGATGGTAAAGTAAAAAATGCCGAAACACTTCAGATTACTAATTTGCTCAGTGGAACTAATATTGACGGAAGTTTGAAATATTATGAAGATGCAGTTTTGAAAGCAGATATTGAAGAAGGAGTGATTAATTCCGTGAATGATAATTTGGCAAATTCTGTAACACATTATCCAAATCCTGCAAATTCATTCATCAATATTCAGGCAAACGATGCAATTAAGCATATAGCAATTTACGATATTAACGGAAACAGAATATCAGCAAGTGAAGTAAATGATAAGAATATAAGAATAAATCTCGACGATTATTCATCAGGAATTTATTATTACGAATTAACTATTGACAACAAGCGAATCGTAAATAAATTCAGCGTAATCAAATAACGAAACAGAACAGACTAACCAAATTAAATTTAACCCGGTAAATCTAATTGATTTATCGGGTTAATTGTATATAGAGCCTCCCTAAAAAAACACTCATTTTTAAAATAATGAAGATTTATAAGGTGGTAAAACCAAGAAAGATTTTGTGTTTTTTTCTAATAATTCTTATTTTAAGATGTTTTTAGATGATTTTCCAATATTTTGATAATATTGCGTTATTTTCAATAGAGTTAACTAATTAGTTATTAGTTTTTAGTTATTAGTTTTTTCTGCTTTTCCCAATTATTAGACCGCCGAAGGCGGAAATATTTCTTGCAGCTAATCACTATATAGTTAATAACTAATAGTTATTTAGTTATTAGTTAATCACTAATAGTTGTTTTTAGTTTTCTGATAAATACCGTGCAAATCTTTGCAAAGCCATAGCTCTGTGGCTTATTTTATTTTTTTCTTTATCAGACATTTCCGCAAAAGTTTCAGAGTACCCTTCAGGTATAAAAAGAGGGTCATATCCGAAGCCTCCACTCCCCTGCTCATTATTAATTATGTTTCCGAAAACTTTTCCTTCAAAAAATATCGGTTCATCTCCGGAATAGTAGCACAATACAGCTATGAAATTGGCATTTCTTTCTTTAATTCCCATTAAATTATCAAGAAGTTTTCTTCTGTTGGCTGCATCATCGCCGTGCTTTCCGGCATATCTCGCAGAATTAAGCCCGGGTTCACCATTTAATGCATTTACTTCAAGTCCGCTGTCATCAGATATTACAGGTAAATGAAATTTGTCATAGAATGCTTTTGCTTTGATATAAGCATTTTCAAAAAAGTTTTTGCCTGTTTCTTCTACATCAAATTTATCTTCAGATATATTTCCGGGCAAAATTAAATCAATTTCACCAGGTATAATATCTTTAATTATTTTATTAAATTCTATAGCTTTGTGTTTATTATTGGAAGCTAATAATATCTTTTTCATTGTCAATTTTGTTTAAATAATTATTAATAACTTTATTTAACCCTTTGTCTAAATCGCATTCAGGCTGCCACCCAAGTGAATTGGCTTTAGAAACATTAAGCAGCTTTTGCGGAGTGCCGTCAGGCTTAACTTTGTCAAAACGAATATCTCCTTTATAACCGACTTTTATTTTAATAATATTAGCAAGTTCTTTGATAGTCAAGTCAGTACCTGTTCCAATATTTACAAAATCTCCCATTTCGAGATATGAAATATTCTGCAAAAAATAAATTGTAGCATCTGCAAGACATTCTGAAGAAAGGAATTCTCTTCTTACCTTGCCGCTTCCCCAAAGGCTTATATAATCTTTATAAATACCAAAATATTCAAGAATTTCTTCAATTTCTTTATTATCCGTTTCTTCATTTATTACTTTTCCAAATCCAAGAGAATGCTTTTTACAATCTTCTCTTATAAAATGAAAATCCTGTTTCATTAAAGCATCTGCAAGAATTACTTTGCGTATGAGAGCCGGCAATACGTGTGAAGTTTCAAGATTATAATTGTCATTTATTCCGTAAAGATTAGTCGGCATTAACGAAATAAAATCGGTTTTATACTGCTCATTATAATATTTGCATAATTTAATCGCAGCAATCTTAGCAATAGCATAAGGCTCATTAGTGGGTTCGAGCAAGCCGGTAAGCAACATATCTTCACTCATCGGCTGTGGTGCATATTTCGGATAAATGCAGGAAGAACCCAAATTGAGCAATTTCGAAACTCCTGACTTATAAGCAGAATGAATTACATTCATAGCTATCGCCAGATTATCATAAATAAAATCAGCCTGATAAGTACTGTTGGCAATTATACCTCCTACTCTGGCAGCAGCAAGTATTACAAATTCGGGCTTTTCAATAAGAAAAAACTCTTCCGTATCCTTTTGATTTCTCAAATCAAGTTCACGGGATGTTTTTAAAATTAAATTATTAAAACCAAGTTCCTCAAGTTTATTTTTTACGGCAGTTCCTACCATTCCGGTATGACCTGCAATATAAATTTTTGAATTTTCATCCATATCAGAAGTATCAATTAATTAAAAAAAGTATGCAAAAATAAGAAAAATATTTGTTTTAATACAATATATTAATTGATTTTTATAATATTTTTTGTTCATATTTTGTAAAATCTTATTAATTTCAATAATTTGAAACTTAAATAGTTTACATTAAATTGTATTATTTTGTAATTTTGTGATATGAAAAGATATTTTTTTATAATTTTTCTTTTTAGTCTGATTAATCTTGAAGCTCAGGTATATCCGAAGCATCAGGCAGGCCTTGGGTTTTCAATGCTTTCAGGAGCAGGTATAAATTATCTTCACGAATTTAACCCCGGAAATGTCTTGAAAGTATCGGGATTCATGTATTACGAAGGGGAGAATATTCTCGTAAGGGATATTTATGCAAATCTCGGAGCAGAATATCAAAGAAATATTTATAAAAGTAAATCAAAAAGATTTTATACTTTGATAGGAATCTCTTGGTGGAATCTTCATGAGAAAACATACGAATCTTACATGGAAAATGACATAAAATATGAATTAAAAACTTCTGATTTCAACCGAATTTTTAATTACGGTACAGGTATAGGATATGAATACAGATGGAGAAAGCTTTCCATTACTGCTGATGCAGGAATAATGTTTCAAAATGCCTTAAATAATAAATTTGAAGGAATAATAAAATTAACTGACAAAAAAAATGCTTTTTACCCCTTTGCAGGGATAAGTATAAGATATATTATTAAATAGAAATAAGAATATTTATGATTAAATTTAAAACAAATGAAGAAATTGAATTAATCAGAGTGAGCGCCCAACTCGTTTCAAAAACACTCGGCGTGATAGCAGAAAGAATAAATCCCGGTATGACTACTCTTGAGCTGGACAAAATTGCCGAAGAATATATAAGAGATAACGGTGGCATACCCGGCTTTCTCGGATTATACGGCTTCCCAAATTCTTTGTGTATCTCGGTAAACGAAGTGGTAGTGCATGGTATCCCCAATGACAAACCTATTCGCGAGGGTGATATTGTATCTGTAGATTGCGGTGTGCTGATGAACGGATTTTACGGAGACCATGCTTATACATTTCTTGTAGGCGATGTAGCTCCGAAAACACGCGAATTAGTGAGAGTTACAAAAGAATCATTGTATCTCGGTATTCAAAAAGTAAAAACGAGAAACAGAATAGGAGATGTGAGCTTCGCTATTCAGGAACACGCCGAAAAACACGGATATGGAGTAGTACGTGAGCTTACAGGACACGGTCTCGGCAGGAAAATGCACGAGGACCCGAGCGTTCCGAATTTCGGAAGGAAAAGAAGAGGAAAATTAATGAAAAGCGGTTTGGTGATTGCTATTGAACCTATGATTAATCTCGGAACCAAGGACGTAATTCAGCACAAGGACGGATGGACCATTACCACTGCTGACAACAAACCTTCTGCACATTTTGAGCATGATGTGGCTATCAGAAACGGATTGCCGGATATTTTATCTACATTTGATTATGTAGAAGAAACTTTGAAAAAAAGGGCTTGGGATTTCGTTTAAATTCCATATATTTATATTTTTTCATATTACAATTAAGTATTTTAAATGAATGATGATTACAGAATATTAATAATAGAAGATTCACCAACATCTGCAGCAAAGCTTAAGCATATAATTTCTTCGGAAATAAAAAATGCCGATTTTTTATTTGCTGAAACCAGAGAACAAATAATTGAATATTTAGAAAAATACAAGATTGATATTATTATTCTTGATTATTATCTGGAAGGCTATACAGCTTTGGATGCTTTAAAAATAATCAGGAAAATTAATGAATTAATACCTGTAATAGTCGTATCGGCGAAGATAAGCGATGACCGTATGTCCGGCTTAATGAAAGCCGGAGCTAATGACTTTTTAAGAAAGGATAATCATTATCGCTTAGTGCCTTCAATATTAAGAGAAATCAAAAATTATAATGTAAGCAAAAAAAATATACAGAATGAAAAGCAATTATCCCAAATCAATCAATT
>CAZIXJ010000028.1:12154-13459 GCA_964542835.1 uncultured Hyphomicrobiales bacterium | reverse complement strand
GTGTCCATTAAAAAAACTTTTTTTCAAAATTGTCATACCTCTAACTGTTATGACACATGAAACGGAAAAGTTAATCAATTTTTTTTATGCTTATATAATTTATGAAATTTAATATTTCGAAATATTTTTGTAATTTTAATATTTTTCAATATTTTAGCAAATACTATTTTATCTTGTTTTTTAATTGATGAATTTTCATATTCAGTTAAAAGTAATCTTTATATTAATTAAAAAAAAACGAGTGAAGTTCGGAAAAACTTCACCCGTTTATCGGAGGGGATTAATCTCACGACTAACCCGGTTGTTGTTTAGCGATTATTTCTTAATGAATTTAGTTGTAACAGTATCATCATCAGTAGTAATTTTGATTACATACATACCATTATCAAGTGCTGATGCATCAAATTCAAGTGAATACATACCATTTATCAAATATTCATTCATTAGATTCATTACTTTCATTCCAAGTAAATTGTAAACTTCTACATTTACCTGTGTATCATTATCTATTGAGAACTGTAATTTAGATGAACCATATGTAGGATTTGGATAAATACTAACAGTATTATTTGTATTGAATACAGGCTCCTGAGTAAGAACTGACGTTTCTTCATCAAGGATATCAAGTACTGTTCTTGCTCCAAACGGAGAAGCATAATTTCCGTCACCAAGGAAAGTCCAGTCCACAGCCCAGTTATATTCACCAAATGCACCTACATATTCTGTTTCTACGTAAAAACCATCAGCAGGAGGCATTTTGTAACCGGTAAATGCAGGGCTGCCTGCTTCAGGTCTTGGGTCTAATGATTTGTCATCCATTCTGCTTACTGAAACGAGCATTGGGTCGGTAACTCTGTTATTATTAGCAGGATTAGTGAGATGGTCCAGAGTAAATTGATTATTTCCGGCATCAGCAAGACCATCTTTGAAATTATACCAAATATTATTTGTATATTCAAGGTCTCCTGCATCAAGTCTTGCTTTTGAATCAGCACCTGATTCTAAGTCTTCTATCTGAAGTGCAAATCCTGGAGCATCCATAAATATTGATGAGTAATATTTACCGCCGGCATTATCTCTCATATTGATAAATGGAGTATTTTTAGGGTTTGTGGAGTTAATACCTGAACCGATATATGTGGCATTATAAATCTGTGGCATAGAATATGGCTGCCCATCTTCAGGTGTTGTTCCTCCGTCGTGTTCACCGGCTGAATTACCAATAATATCATCCTGTATTGAAACCCAGAACTGACCTTTACCTCTGAATCCCTGGTCATAGTCAAAAGTATCATCACCACAAAA
>CAZIXJ010000028.1:8591-12054 GCA_964542835.1 uncultured Hyphomicrobiales bacterium | reverse complement strand
TCATCTACAGGAATACCTTCGATTTGCTCGGTTCCGCCTGCTACGTTAATTCCGGCATTTCCAAGTATGATTAAACCACCCCAGAGACCTCTGTCATCTTTTGTTAGGTCGTAGGGATTATTTACATCATCAGATTCTGCAGTGAATATAATTGGTTTTGTAGGTGTACCGTTTGCATAGATTTTACCGCCTGTTGCTACAATCAATGCTGAAGCATCAGCAGCTTCACCGGGCTTACCTTTTATTACTGTACCTGCTTCTATCCATAGTTCGGAACCTTCTTCCACGAATACAAATCCGTCGAGTATGTAAGTATTGTCAGCAGTCCACATTACCTGCTCACCGGGTTCAACAGATGCATCTGTTACTATAATTTCTTCGGCTTTTACTGTAGAAAACAATAAAAGGGTTGCTACAAATGTGATAATCAACTTGTTCATATAAGAACTCCATATTATTAAAAAACAAAATATTAAAATTCATATCCTATACTAAGTGAAAATGTCCTGCCAAGACTGTATTTTGATACATAATAATCATCTCTGCCATTATAGCTGATAGCTTCTATGTAATCAGAATCCAGAATATTATTAGCTGAAAAACCCACTTTAATATTATCATATACTTTATAACTTGAATTGAAATCAAGAATTGGTCTTGGATATTCATATACATTAGGAGTACCGCCTAGACTCACTTTTGATAATCTCTTGCCAAATACATTGAATGAAAGATTGAAATGCAAATCTCTCGGGAGATTGTCATAATTAAGCATCAAATTAACTACATACGGTGATTGTCCCTGTAATTCACGCTTTGAAGATGCATTTGGGTCAATCTCAAGTTTTGTAATCATATCTTTTTCAGGGATATCCACTTCAGAGCGAACTACAGTAAAATTGGCTCCGACACTGAAATCTTTAAGTGATTTGGCTAAGTGATAAAGAGAAAATCTCGATTCTATTTCCACACCATATGTAATACCTTCATCTACATTCTGATACTGAATCTGATTATTATTAGAAACAATAGCCATTTCGATAGGATTTGTGAAATTTTTGTAAAATGTACTTATTGCAATTATTTCACCCGGATTCATAAACCATTCCCATCTCAAATCATAATTATCAATGATAGTTCTTTTAAGTTCCTGATTACCATTCAGGATATATCCGCCGATAAAGTCGAATGAAGGATATGTAGCCATTTCTCTGAATGATGGTCTGGCAAGAGTTTTGCCATAAGATGCTCTCAGGTTCATATCATTTTTAAGTTGATATACAAAATTTAATGACGGCAAAAAATCATCTGTTTTTACTCTTCCCAACTCTGCAATACTGCCATCATCAAGCTCTTTGTAATTTTTTGTGGAGTCTGCACTTTTTACATCCATATCATTAATTTCATATCTTATTCCTCCCACAAATTTCAAATCTGATAAAACCTGAAACTCCATCATCCCGTAATAAGCAAACAAATTTTCTGTACCGGTATATGAATTCCCGGGCTGGGTCTGGTCTGTAATGAAATTGCCAAAAGTGTATCTTCCTGAATTTTCATTATAATCTACAATACCAACGAGAGAATCTGAAAAGAAAGAGTCAGGATCACCATTATATATAGTTCTGGGTTCTCTTCTCATTTTGTAAATACTTTCATTGAAACCCCTGTCTTTAACAGAAATTTTAGTTCCAAATTTGATATTTGATTTGAGATTATTATACAATGAAAAAGGAACAGAAAAGTTAAGATTTCCTTCAGCAAGAGTTTCATTCAAATCTCTGTAATAGTGTGAAGGCTCTGAATAATTAGAAGCAGAAATACTATATAAATTCACCGTATCTCCATCTACTTCAAATGGGGTATAATCATTTACAAAAAATCTCATATTCGGCTCATTTCTTTCAGAACCACTATAAGTTACACTCCAGTCTATCATCGTACTGAAAAGGGATTTTAAAAAATGCTCACCATTTATCTGAATAGAATTTACATTCCTTTCAGTAAATGCGAGAGTTCTCGTTTCATAAGTTGAATACGGATTGCCGAGGGTCTGAGCATCACCATACAGATATCTTGCAGTTTTTTCACCTGAATGATTTATCATATAATTAATTGAAATTTTATTTCTGTCGCTTATTTCGTATGCCATATTAAGCATTCCGCCCCAGTTTGCTGAATAAGAGCCTTTGGAGTCATTCAAATCATAAATACGGTTAAGCGTTTCGTTTTCAGATACTTTGCCGGTAAGATTATACTGTCCTGATATTCCGTTAGCATATGATTTATATTGATTGCTGTAATTTATGCCTGCAATAATACCAAACTGATTGCCCATTATTTCGTACTGATTACCATAAGAAAGCCCCCAGCTTTGATTTAATCCTGAAGACCCCATAGTTGGAGCCATTTCATCAATAAATGCTTCTGAAATGTCATTAAGAGCTTCAGCTTTCTCTTTATCAAATCTTGCTTCAGATAAAAATGGAATCTCTCCGTATTCATTTACGATAGAAGGAATATCACGCATTCCATTATCAAATCCCATCCAGTCAGTACTTGAACCACTGTAAGTAAGGAAATCATTCTGCATTGAGCTTATAGTATTGTAAGAGCTTGAAATACTGAAATTAAAAGTCTCGCTTTCAGGAAATGATTTAGTTTTTATATCTACTGTTCCTCCGGTAAAATTTCCGGGTTTATCGGGAGTAAAACTTTTTACGGTAGTAATATTATCTATAAATTTTGATGAGAAAATATCAGTGGAAACTGAATTATTATCAGGGTCTGCATTAGGAAGGCTCGCACCATTCAGAGAAGTGTTCATATATCTGTCTCCAAGCCCTCTTACGTAGATTTTTTTACCATCTACAATAGTTACTCCTGTTACTTTTTCCATAGCAGATGCCACATCTCCTGAGCCTGTCCTTGAAATTAGTTCTGAACTTACTGCATCTGATATTGAAATTGATTTTTGTCTTTGCTTAATCAGACCTGCTTCTGAATCACTTGCAGCTTCGGCTGTTACTTCAATTTCCCCCATTGAAATATCTTCAGAAAGCATTTCTGCATCTATTTTTACAACTTCATCAGGCTTTACTTCCAAATTAGTAACTTTTACCGGCGAATAGCCCAGAAATGTAATAGATAGATTGTATGTTCCCGCAGGTACATTTGCAATTCTGTATTTTCCGTCAAGTTTTGATAAAGCACCAAGGCTTTTTCCTTCCACCATAATTGTAGCACCGATTAGCGGGTCGCCTGTATTACCGTCCACTATCGTACCGGTAATAGTACCTGTAGTTTGAGCATTTAAGCTCCCAAAGAAAAACAACAGTAAAACAACTTGCATAGCAAAAACTTTCATAGTAATAATTCCTCCGATAAGAATAATTATTTTAAAAAAATGTAAACAACAACATTACAAAAATGGCATACAGATATTAAGCAGTTATAAAATGAT
>CAZIXJ010000028.1:0-8581 GCA_964542835.1 uncultured Hyphomicrobiales bacterium | reverse complement strand
ATTTTCAGAATTATCAATCTTAGAAAACTCCTATTTTGCATTGATTTTTATTGGTTTGTTAAGCAAGTGTTAATATTAAATAAATATTAAAAGTATGTGGATAACCCATACATCATAACACTTCATAAAATATTATATATCAACAACTTACTAAAACGGTTAAATGTTGTTAATTATATAATTCAGAATAATATTTGTTTATTAATAATAATTCCCTTATATTTAGGATTATATTTAATTCAATTAGTGCAAACAATGGAAGCATTATTCATAGGTTTAGGTGGATTCATCGGTGCTGTAGCAAGATATTATCTTGGAAATATGGCTCATAAATGGTTAGAAATTGACAATTTTCCTGTTGGAATTCTCATTGTAAATATAATAGGGTGTTTTGTAATAGGCATTTTAAGTGGTATTGTTGATACAAAAATATTAATAAATGAAAATTTCAAATCACTTTTAATAATTGGCTTACTCGGAAGTTTCACTACATTTGCTACTTTTTCAAACGATACTTTGAAACTCCTTACGGAAGGGAATATTTTCTATGCACTACTTAACGTATTCCTATCTGTAATTGTAGGTTTGGTATTTGTTTGGGCAGGATATTTCATTGCAAAATTTATCTGATAAATCAATGCTCTTCAGAAATTTCACTGTCCAATCTGTCTATCACTTCTTTGTATGAAGAACTTTTCAAAATATCTGCAGCAAGCTTTTTGGAATTTTTTATTTTCAATTGCCTTATTCTGTTTTTCAATTCCAGAATCATAGAAGGACTTACGCTCATCTCCCGAATACCGAGTCCTATCAACAGGCTTGTAGCTGCTGCGTGCCCTGCAAGCTCACCACAGATTCCTATAGGAATTTTACTCTTATTTGCATTATCCACAGTAATTTTTATCAGTTTTAATACTGCCGGATGAAATGAGTCAAAAACGCTTGATACGAGTTCATTGCCTCTGTCTGCTGCAAGAGTATATTGAGTAAGGTCATTTGTACCTATACTGAAAAAATCTACATGCTTTGCAAGAATATCAGATAATATTGCTGCTGCAGGAGTTTCTATCATAATTCCAACAGGCATATTCTTATCATAACTAATATCATCTTTATCAAGTTCGAGTTTACATTCAGTAATAATATCGTTAGCTGTTTGCACCTCTTTCAAACTAACAATCATCGGCAGCATAAGTCTTACATTTTTGTTTTTGGAAACTTTCAGTATGGCTTTTATCTGTGTTTTGAAAATATCTATCCTTGAAAGCAAAAATCTGATACCCCTTAGCCCAAGAGCGGGATTATCCTCCTGATGAGGCATTCCTTCGGAATACTTGTCGCTGCCAATATCAAATGTTCTCAGAGTTACGGAATAGGGATAGGCGCTTTCAGCTATTTTCTGGTAATATTCAATCTGCTCATCTTCAGTCGGAAATCTGCCAAGAGAAACAATTAATTGCTCACTCCTTACAAGCCCGGCACCTTCAGCTCCGGTAATATGTGCATTTCTGATATCTTCAGGAGTATCCACGTTTGCAAGAAGTTTAATTTCCTTATTATCAAGAGTTTTCCCGGGCAGCTTGATTAATTCGCCTAATTTTTCACGATGTTTCTCAATTTTATCTTTTTTACTGTAAAATTCCTTCAAATTTTCCTGCTTCGGATTAAATACAATATGCCCCGAATATCCATCAATTATCACTTCAGAATCTTCGGGTATAGTATTTATTACATCTTTTACACCTATAACGGACGGAATTTCAAATGTTCTTGCAAGAATTGATGCATGGGATGCAATGCCGCCTACTTCTGTAATAAAACCAAGTGCACCTGCATCTTTGAAATTGATAATATCAGTGGGAGTGAGAGATTGAGCAATTACTATACCGTCTTTTGCTATTCCGTAAAAAAGGCATTGCTGCCTGAGCGCAGACAATATCCTTTTTTTTATGTGGTCAAGCTCGTGAGCTCTCTCCCTAAGAATATCATCTTTGGATTCTTTAAAAAAATGCTTTTTAGTGTCAAATTCCTTTGCCACGGCATTTTCTACAGGCAATCCTGATTTGATGTAATTCTTAATAGATTCATTTACGAATGGGTCCTGTAGTATAAGAAGATTAGATTCAATAATAGCTGTAACGTTAGACTGTTCTACTTTAATTCTGCTGATTACATCGTTAAATTCTTCAATTAAATTTTCTATTACTGTATCAAATAATTTTAATTCATTTGGAATTTCTTCATTTGAAATTTTCTTATCGGACAAATTCAGTATTTCAGGCTGAATAATCTTAGCTTTTCCTATAGCAATTCCGGCAGATGCCGGTATTCCTTTCAAATTTCCATTGAATTTATTTTTGGGATATATTGACTTTTGCATTTACAATTCTCCGAATCCGTCCTCAAAAAAATTTGATATTTCTTCCAAAGCCTGCACTTCATCTTCCCCATCTACCCGCAAAGTCAATTTGCAACCCTGCTCAGCAGCGAGTGTCATCACTCCGATTATACTTTTACCATTAATAGCGAATCCGTCTCTATCAAGATAAATATCGGATTTAAACTTGGCAGAAAGCTTTACAAGCGATGCAGCCGGTCTTGTATGCAGTCCGGCTCTGTTCTGTACTGTTACTTCTTTCTCTATCATTATCCATAAAATTATTGAAAAAATATTTAACAAAAATAATTATTTTTTTGCAAATATAATAATTAATAATATGTCAAAATATTCTCTACCCCTATTAATAAGATAATTAGAAAAGCAACAATTAAATTTAATGATTACACTTTATTAATATTTTGCTATAATTATAATTTCTTATAATTATTCTTCTTATGGCAATGTAGAGATAAACTTTCATATTCGGACTTCTTATTTAGTATATATTAAGTTCTGAAGTTGTCTCGAAAATATCAGAATAAATTAAATAATAATAAAATTTTTTTTTGATATGTTCTTCTTAAATATTTATTTTAATGATTTACAGGAATATTTATGTCTTTTAATATATTACAAAGCCCTAACAAAAGTGATTATGAAATACTAATTAGAAAAAGAGGCGAAAACGAATATGCTTCTTATTGTCCGCAACTGAATATTATGCTTACAGGCACTTTTCACGAGGAAGTAGAAGGCAAGATGGAAGAATACATTGAAAAACACATTAACAGTCTGTCTGATAATAATAATGGTGTAAATCCGGACAATAATTAATGCGTATTCTTACAAAGATTTCATTAATTTGGTGGCTGAGAATTACATTTTATGTAATTCTCAGTTTTTTGTTATACTCATTTTTAATTTCCACTCTACCCTATTCTTTGATTTATCTTCAGTTTCATCTGATAATAGCTTTAATCGTTCCAATTATTATTATTGAAATACCAAGATTCAAAATTTACAGGCATTATTTCGGACTAACTTTATCTAAAAAAAGCTTAGTTAATATCTTTTACGGCGGGCTAATTGCATTATTCGTGATGCTTACATTATTTGTATTTTTAATAATACTTGGTCTGAAAATTTCAGTCAATACAGAATTCACAATTAATAATATGCTGTATAATATGATTTTGTTTTTTAGTATTGCACTTACTGAAGAGATTTTATTCAGAGGGCTGATTTTCCAAACATTAATACAAAGATTCAGACACAATTTTATAATAATAATTTTCGCTTTGTTATTCAGTATATTGCATCTTGGTAATGATAATGCAGGACTAATATCAACACTCAATATTTTCATTGCCGGATTGATACTTGGTTTTTTAATATTAAAAAAACTTGATTTGTGGTATTGCATTTCATTTCATTTTTTTTGGAATTTTTTACAGGTTTTAATACTCGACTCCCCTGTAAGCGGAATTAATTTTGATTTTAATTTAATTGAAATTAATTATAATAATATCAATGATACTATCAGACTTCTTGCAGGAAATGAATTCGGAATTGAATCGGGAATAATGACATTATTTCTAGAAATTATAATTTTACTGAATATTATTTATTTAGTAAAACCGGACTATAAAAAGCAAAAACTTAATATAAAACGCATCCGAATGGAAAACTACAGACTCAATTCATAAATATACCATAAGCTAAATATAATTTTATTTTAAACTTAATTTTTTCTAATTTTTTATTATTCATTATATTTGAGAAAAATTTCACTACATAAATTAAAATTTGAGGAGATTATGGTACTTAAAGATCTAAAAACATTTATTGAAATAGCAAAAACGAAACCAAGAAAGAATATTGCAGTAGCCGCAGCAGAGGACAAACCTGTATTACAGGCTGTAGCTGCAGCCATATCAGAAGGATTCGTAAATGCTGTTTTAATAGGCGATGAAGAAAATATTAAATCTATTTCTGAAGAAATTAGTTTTGATTTGAAAAACATAAGGATTATTGATGAAAAAAATCCTGCAAATGCTGCCAAACTTGCAGTAAAAGAAGTAAGGGACGGAAATGCTCATATACTTATGAAAGGACACGTTGGTACTGCCGATTATCTGAGAGCCATTCTTAACAAGGAAAACGGCTTGAGAAAAGGCTCACTACTCTCTCATATTGGATTTTTCGAATCCCCCAATTATCATAAATTAATTGCTGTAACCGATGCTGCTCAGAATCTTTCTCCTGAAATGAATGACAAAGTAGGAATGATAAATAATGCAGTTGATTTATATCATCATCTTGGAGTAGATAATCCTAAAATTGCAATGATTGCTGCAATAGAAGGAGTAAATCCAAAAATGCCGGCTACTATTGATGCAGCAGCAATTACTATGATGAATAAAAGAAATCAAATAAAAGGATGCATTATAGACGGACCTCTCGCTCTTGATAATGCAGTATCAAAAGAAGCTGCCGAACACAAAAAAATCAGTTCAGATGTTTCTGGCGATGTTGATCTGCTCTTCACTCCTGATATCGAAGCAGGAAATATACTCTACAAATCCCTTGCTTTTCTTGGCGGAGCAACTGTAGCAGCAGTTATACTTGGTGCCACAGTGCCTATAGTACTTACATCCAGGGCTGACTCTGATAAAAGTAAACTTATGTCACTTGCTTTAGCGGCATCTTATTAAGGAGATTATTTATGAAAATACTTTCAATTAATCCCGGTTCTACATCGACTAAAATAGCCGTCTTTAAGAATTTGGAATTGAAATTTTCCAAAACGCTAAGACATAGCACCGATGAAATCGTAAAATACAAATCTATTTTCGATCAATATGATTTCAGAAAGCAAATCATACTCGAAGCACTTAAAGAGCAGCAATGTGAAATTGAATCTCTTGATGCGGTAGTAGGTAGAGGCGGATTGCTCAAACCAATACCCGGTGGTGTTTACAGAGTAAATGACGCAATGCTTGTAGATTTGCGAAAAGGTGTGCTTGGTGAGCATGCTTCTAATCTCGGAGGAGTGCTGGCAAACGAGATTGCAAAAGCCACAGGCAATAAAAATACTAAGGCTTTCATAGTAGATCCAGTAGTAGTGGATGAGCTTGACGATATTGCAAGATACAGCGGACATCCCGAATTGCCTCGAATCAGTATTTTCCATGCCCTTAATCAAAAAGCAGTGGCAAGAAGATATGCAAGAGAAATGAATACCACTTACGAGCAATTAAGCCTTATTGTAGTACATCTCGGAGGAGGTGTTACTGTGGGCGCTCACAAAAACGGAAGAGTAATTGACGTAAACAACGGACTTGACGGAGACGGACCATATTCTCCGGAAAGATCAGGAAGTTTGCCTGTTGGGGCGCTGGCAAAATTATGCTTCTCAGGAAAATATCAGCTACATGAAATTAAAAAAATGATTACAGGAAAGGGTGGATTTGTAGCATATGCAGGAACAAATGATGCCCGTGAAATTGAAGAAAGAATGGAAAATGGCGACCAAAAAGCTAAAATGGTTTATCTTGGGATGGCATATCAGGTAGCAAAAGAAGTTGGGGCGCTGGCAACAGTACTTGAGGGCAATGTGGACAGAATATTGCTTACCGGCGGGATTGCATATTCCAATACTCTGGTAAAATGGATTACCAAGAGAATTCAGTTTATTGCACCCGTAAAAGTATATCCCGGTGAAGATGAAATGACGGCACTTGCAGAAAATGCTTTTTATGCTCTAAATGGAGAACTTCCTATAAAAGAGTATATTTAATCTTGATTTTTTCGATTTCTAAAGTGCCATACTTAATAGTATGGCACTTTTTATATCACTTTAGAATTTTTCAAAAATTACTGTATATGACAAAGTATTACTTTGCCCACTCAGGAAAAACATTTATATCCAAATCAAATACATACGAACCCCAGTAATAAGTAAAAATCGTAATCGTAATCACTGCAATTATATTTAGTATAAATCCGGTACGTAACATCTCTAACATCCGTATTTTCCCGGACCCGAATACTATGGCATTAGGTGGAGTAGCTACCGGAAACATAAACGCCATAGAAGCTGCCAGAGTAATCGGAATCATAAGCAGAAGCGGATTTACTTCAATTTCTACTGCTATACCCGATACTATTGGTAGCATCATTTCAGTAGTAGCAGTATTTGAGGTAAATTCCGTGAGAAGCGACATTATTCCGGATAAAATAGCAAGCAGATAAATTTCTGATAATTCACCCGCAAATGCCATTTGTCTGCCAATATATTCAGATAATCCCGAATCAATAAAACCTTTGGCAAGCGCAAAGCCACCGCCAAAAAGGAATACTATTCTCCAGGGGATATTTATAAGTGTATCCCAGTTTACGATTCCCTGATTTTTTTTAGAAGATGGAATAATAAAAAGTATAACAGCTACAAACATTGCTATCGTACCATCATTGATATATTTTGCATTATCGAACAGTTCGCTCCAGCCCGGTACGGATATTACTCCGAGCTCTATTCTTGTACGGAATACCCATAAAAGCACAAGCAATGAGAACATAATCAATACTTTTATTTCATCATTAGATACTATTCCCAGTTTTTTATATTTTTCCGTAAAAAAGGAACGATGAAGTTTTTCAATATCTTTCCCAGGTTTGAATAGCAAATACATATAAAACAATATCACAAAAAACATTATTAATGTAATGGGCAATGCAAAAACGAACCACTGACCAAACGAAATTCCCTGAGCAGCAGGAAATATTATTTCAAATATTCTTACAAGAGAAAGATTAGGTGGAGTACCTACAAGAGTGGCTATTCCACCGATTGAGCATGCATAGGCTATTGAAAGAAGAAGTCCGGTATTGAATCTGCCGATTTTGTTGCTGTCGTAAATATCTTCCAAGGATGAAATTACAGATAATGCTATAGGGAGCATCATCATTGCAGTTGCAGTATTGGACATCCACATCGATAAAAAAGCAGAAGAAAACATAAATCCCAGCAATATCATAAATGGTTTGCCTCCGGTCAAGGTAAGTATTTTAAGTGCTATTCGTCTGTGCAGATTCCATTTTTCCATAGCCAGAGCCATTATGAAACCGCCTATAAAAAGAAATATAATGTAATTAATGTAAGAATTTGCTACCACTTTTCCATCGAGAATGCCAAGCAATGGAAAAAGAATAAGCGGTAAAAATGAAGTAACACCTATTGGGATTGCTTCAGTTACCCACCAGATAGCCATCAGTATTGCTATGGCTGCCGTATATGTAATCTCCGGCTTTTCGGGATTAAGATCAAAAAATAAAATAAATACGAGGAAAACCAGCAAACCTGTAAAAATAAAAGGATATTTAATTCTTTCAGTAGATGAATTTTGCATAAGGCTACCTATTTAAGTATTATGTAAAATTCAAATTATCAATTTATATCCAATTTTGCAAGTAAAAATATTTTTAAATAGAGCATCCTTAAAAAGTCTGTTTTGCATATTGAGAGAGAATAATATTTTTCCAATGTCAATAAATCCTCCGTCTTCACCGCCTGCAAGCAGTCTGTCAAGCCAACTCCTTTCAAGAAAGGAGGAAAGGTCTCCGAATACTCCTCATTATTTTCCCCCTTTTTTCAAAAAAGGGGGTGATTTGGGTTTGCAAATCGGGGGATTTATTTTGAGAATATTTTTAAACCTTTTCACTTATAGTTGTAATAATTGCTTTAATTGTTCATTTTTATACAATTTACGTGTTTTTAAGAATAATCTAAATATGAAAGTAAGAATATAATAATTTAGATATATTAAAATAATACATAGCATACTTTAGAAAAGCAAGTGACTTGCCATCAGGCAAGCCGGAGTACTTTGCATCAATTTTAATAATTTTAAAAGATTGATTGCTGGCTTTCTGAGATTCTTTACAAACAGGCCTATTAAACTTCTCGTGAATTATAATTTTTCATAATTTCTCTTTCCAAATAAAATTTTCAAACATAATTATTACGAATGTCTGCAAAACTCTTTATGCAGCAAAACACGGATTCCGCTATTATTGAAAAATCTACTTTTTCCACTTAATGTTACAACCAACGCTCGGTTTTTGTTCATCTTCAGGAGTAATATTTCCTGAAAGTAGATTGTCCATTGCCTTTCTCAAATCTTCACCTGTTACAGGAAT
>CAZIXJ010000027.1:6072-13839 GCA_964542835.1 uncultured Hyphomicrobiales bacterium | reverse complement strand
ACATCAATATTAACTAAAATTTCAGATTATGACGAAATACCAAAATCTGAGGAATCAACTTCAATTAATGAAGACAAACTACCGAAAAAAGTAACATATGAATTATTCGGCGAAAAATATAAAGAAATAAAAATTCAGGATTATTCACTAAAAGATAATGTATATTATATCGTATCGGGGCATGGCGGTCCTGATCCGGGTGCCGTTGGTTACAAAAACGGTCATGAACTCCATGAAGATGAATATGCATATGACGTATCTCTGCGACTTGCAAGAAATCTTATCAAGCGAGGTGCTACCGTTTACATAATTGTACGGGATGATAAAGACGGAATTCGAGATGAATACTATTTGAAAAACAGTAAAGATGAATACTATTACGGAAACCACGAAATAGAACTTAATCAGCTTGAAAGACTCAGAAAAAGAGCAGAAATCATCAATGAATTATACAGACAAAATGAAGCAACTGCAAAAAAGCAGAGATGCATAATCTTTCACGTTGATTCCAGATATACGGGAAAAATGATAGATATTTTCTTTTATCATGCTCCGGGAAGCAATACCGGATATGATTTTTCCCTTACATTGCTGAAAACAATAAAAGAAAAATATGAAAAGGCTCAGCCCGGACGAGGATACGAAGGCACTGTATCGGGAAGGGGGCTTTATATGACTCGCAATACTCTGCCCGTTACTTCATTTATTGAGATTGGCAATATACAAAATGCAAGAGACCAAAAAAGAATACTTCAGCATAACAACCGACAGGCAATAGCCAACTGGCTTCTTGACGGTATTTTAAAATTTGATACAGAATGAAAATACACAGGTACAATTTAATAAATCATATGTAATTTTTCACATAGCAACGAAATAAATCAAATAAAATGTTTTGATATTAGTATTAATTTTAAGATATTGCAAATTAATTTATTAAAAATTTATTTTAATCAGGTATTTATATGTTTAAAAAGACACCTTTTTTATTAGTTATAATTACGATAATATTTTCATATAATTCACATTCGCAAGTCTGGATGCAAAATATAGATGAAGACGAATCCGGTAATTATTACAAAGTAAAAGAAGAATTTCAAAATTACTGGCAAGATAAAGAGCTGAAACGAGGAAGTGGATGGAAGCAATTCAAAAGATGGGAATATTTCTGGGACCAGAGAGTATTTCCTTCAGGTGAAATGCCGAACGGTGTAGAATTATTCAAAAGAATGCAAAATTACACAGACAAAAATTCCGACAGTTTTCTTAGTGATGATTATGAATGGTCAGAAACAGGTCCTGTGAATATTCCGGAAAACTGGCTAACATATCAATCGGGTGGGCTTGGCAGACTCAACAGCGTTACCGTTCATCCCGAAAACAGTGATATTATTTGGGTTGGTGCTGCCAGCGGAGGTGCATGGTACACCAAAGACGGCGGGGATACCTGGGACGTAGTGGATATATCAGGTATTATGTCTATTGGAATATCTGATATTGCTATAAGCAAAAGCGAACCCGATATTATCTATCTTGCTACCGGCGACCAAAACGGTAGCCAGATGACGAGAGGGTTTTCAGTTGGTATTCTTAAATCTACAGATGGTGGCAAATCATGGGCTCAAACCGGTTATGAAAAAACCAAGCAAAACGGAATTCTAATCAGCAGAATATTGATAAATCCCAAAAATCCTGACATAGTAATTGCCGGTACAAACAGGGGTATCCTTACTTCTGTAAATGGCGGCGATGAATGGTTCGAATCATACAGCGGAAAATTTGTAAGAGATATGGAATTTCATACTTCAAATTCTAACATCATTTATGCAGCTACCGGAAATTATAACGGCAGCATAGTATTAAAATCTGTTGACGGAGGCTCTACTTTTGAGCAAATTCACAATATCGGAACAGCAAACAGATTGGAGATTGCAGTATCTAAAGCTGCTCCCGAAAATGTATATGTACTCGCTTCATCCAGAAGTACAAATGGCTATGAAGGATTTTACAAATCGGAAGATGAAGGAGAGACTTGGACAAAGCAAAGCAATTCACCGAATATTCTCGGTATAGATTCTGATGGAAACAGTGACGGCGGGCAGGGCTTTTATGACTTAGCTCTCGCAGTTTCCGATGTAAATCCCGATATGATTTTTGTTGGCGGAATACATATATGGAAATCTGCAAACAGCGGGCAATCATGGTCGTTAGTTAATCACTGGACGGGCAGCGGTAAGCCGTTCGTTCACGCCGACCAGCACTGGCTCGAATTCGACGGCACAAGACTTTATTCCGGTAACGACGGAGGCATTTATTATTCTGATAATCTCGGCACTTCATGGACTGACATAAGCAACGGACTTTCTATAGCACAATTTTATAAAATAGACGTATATGAAGGATTTGAAGAAATTTTAATAGGAGGTACACAAGATAACGGCACTCATATGGCAAATGAAGGAGATTGGTTCCACATACACGGTGGCGATGGAATGGATTGCAAAATCAATCCTGATAATCCTGAAATTATGTTTGCTACTACCTACTACGGAAATTTAAATTTATCTACAAACGGCGGGCAGAACTTCAGATATTTGGTAGGTCCGTATAACGTGCAGGAAAATGGCGGATGGGTTACTCCGTATGAATTGGATACTGAAGACCCTAATATCCTTTACATTGGTTACAGAAATATTTTCAGGCTTGACCTCAATCAGGGAAATATTAATAAATTATCCAATTATTCCAATAATACTACAATAGGTGCATTAAGCATTTCAAAAACAAATAATAATTACATTTATTTTACCAAAAATAATATTCTTATAAGAACAACCGACAAAGGCAATACATGGGAGAATATATATACTGCTCCCAATACAATTACCGATATTGCTGTAAGCATAAACGACCCTAAAAATGTATGGATTACTCTTTCAGGCTATTCCGGTGGCTCAAAAGTTTATGAAATTATTGATGGCGATGCAAAAAATATAACAGGAGATTTGCCGAACTTCCCTGCAAATTCCATAGTAGAGCAGGAAAATGCACCGGGAACATTATTTATAGGAACTGATATCGGTGTATTTAAAAGGAAAATCTTCAGCGAAGAATGGGAAATGCTTGATAACAATCTGCCAAAAGTTGTAATTACCGACTTGGATATCAATTATCCGAGAGGCTATTTATATGCCGGCACATTCGGCAGAGGCATATGGAAAGTACCGATTATTGATTGTGATGTAGAAACTCCCAATATTACTTATTCAGGCAAAACTGCATTTTGCGAGGGAGACAGCCTTATACTTTACAAAAATGGTGATTATGCAAACTCCGTATGGTCAACAGGCTCGAGAGAAGACTCTATTGTAATCACCCAAACAGGCACTTATTATCTTATGGTACAGGACAGTTCAGGCTGCACGGCTATTTCCGAGAAAGTAGATGTAAACGTAACTCACATTCCTCCTCTTACAGTAAATATACCAAACAACGGAAGGATTTGCAAAGGAGATACTCTTACTTTAAGAGCAAGTTTCGGATTTGAAAAATATGAATGGTCAACAGGAGATACTAACATAAGAATTCATATTACCGAACCGGGCAATTATTCAGTTACAGCATACACATCATCTGAATGCTCGGCAACTTATGATAACATTGATATTCAGGTAGTACCAAAACCTGAGAAACCTGAAATAGAAAGAAAAAGCGATACACTATTTACTGATGAAGCATATGCTCACAGATGGTTCAGAGATGGTAATTTTCTACCTGACAATAACTACAGATATTTCGTAGTAGAAGAAAACGGCTCTTATACCGTAGAAACGATTAATGAATTCGGTTGCTCCTCACTGTCTGAACCTTTTGATTATACACTGGGTATTAGTGAACTTGCAACAGATAATTATGTAATTATGCCAAATCCGAGTAACGGGCTTTTTGCAGTTCAATTTAAAAACGACATAGTACCTGACATTTTGATTACTAATCAATTAGGTCAGGAAATATTACAGTTGAATAATGTAACACAAAAGAAAATTGATATTGATTTATCATCTCATTCGGCAGGAGTTTATTATATCAGTTTTATTTATCAGGACAGAAAAGAAATCAAGAAAATAATTATAAACTGATAAATATAAGTTCATACAATTAAAATGGGTTCTGTTTAATTTTTCTGCCTTAATGAGTCCATAAAAATTAATAAAATATAATCTCCAAAAACTCCCTCTCCCAATGGGAGAGGGCTGGGGTGAGGGTGTTAGAAATCTTCTTTCAATCTTCTAAAACTCCCTCTCCCAATGGGAGAGGGTTGGGGTGAGGGTCTTATACCAAAACGTAAACAATATAATCAGCATATTGCGGGTAAAACATTTGCCCTCGATTGTTTTTTCAGGCGAGGACGAAAATACCATTTATTTTTAGAATAGTCAATTTTAATGATTTTTGAATTAATCTTATTTAATATAGCAAAAATCATTAAGAAAATTTATAATAATACCGATTAATTTATTATATTAACAATTATTTATATTCGGAGAAAAAAATGGCTGTTGAGACTAACATTTTGTTGCAGTCCGGGACTAATGAATTTGAAATTGTTGAGTTTGAAATTGAATTTAAGCATAAGGATAAAGAATATAAACAATATTTTGGTATAAATGTAGCCAAAGTACGAGAGATTATCCGTATGCCTGAATTAACGAAACTTCCTAATTTGCCGGAATTTGTTTACGGTGTGTTTAATCTGAGAGATTCAATAATTCCGGCTTTCGACCTCACCAAATTTATGTTTGGATATGAAAATGTATTCAAAGAAAGGAAAATGATAATTTCAGAATTTAATCGGGTAAAAGTCGGACTGATAGTAAAGGACGTAAGAAGAATTCACAGAATATCATGGAAGCAAATCGTATCCCCTGAAGTAGTGCAGCAATGGGATGTTGACAGATCCACCATAGTTGGCATTATTAATATGGATGACAGACAAATACTAATGCTCGACGTAGAAAAAATAGTTGCGGAAATTGACCCCAACAGCGCCCTCAAATCAAGTCTGGAAGGCAAATTATTCGACAATAAGCCGGTAGTGGTAATTGCCGAAGATTCAATGATGATAAACAAAATGATTACGAATAAGCTGAAAGATTCGGGCATGGATGTAAATTCTTTTAAAGACGGTGAAAGTGCGTGGAATTTCATCAAATCTCAAATTACAGATGATTCGCAAAAGCCGAATATTGATTTGATTATTACAGATATTGAAATGCCCAAAATGGATGGCTATTCTCTTACAAAAAATATCAAATCCAATGAAAAACTGAAGCATATTCCCGTATTGATTTTTTCTTCGATTATATCACAGGACGTGCTGCATAAAGGCGATTCAGTCGGTGCTGATGCTCAGCTTTCCAAACCTGACCTCGATGAATTAATCAATATCTCAAGAGATTTATTAAAATAATCATAAAGGAGCAATGTATGTCTGAAATAATACCATTTGAAGAGAGATACAAGAAAAACGGAAAAATCAGAAAAAAATATTATGAGCAGGAATTGCAAAAACTGCAGGATGAACTCGTAAAAATGCAATACTGGGTAAAAACTCATAAACTCAGGGTAGTAATTATTTTTGAAGGCAGAGATGCCGCAGGAAAAGGAGGAGTAATAAAAAGAATTACCGAACCATTGAACCCAAGAGGAAGCAGAGTGGTAGCTCTTGACAAACCCAGCGACAAAGAAAGAACTCAGTGGTATTTTCAGAGATATGCTGCTCATCTGCCGGCTGCCGGCGAGATTGTAATTTTCGACAGAAGCTGGTACAACAGAGCCGGTATTGAGAAAGTAATGGGATTTTGCACAGACGAAGAATACTTGGAATTTATGCGTTCTTGCCCCGAATTTGAAAGAATGCTCGTAAGGTCCGGCATTAAACTGCTAAAATACTGGTTCTCCGTATCAGATGAAGAGCAGGAAAGAAGGCTCAGAGACAGAGTAAAAAATCCGATGAAAAGATGGAAATTTTCTGAAATGGATTTGCAAAGCTGGTACAAATGGGCAGAATTTTCAAAAGCCAAAGATGAAATGTTTAAATACACGGATATAAAGCAGGCTCCATGGTGGGATGTAATTGCAGACGACAAGAAAAAATCAAGACTTAACTGCATTTCTCACATTCTTTCTCAAATAGAATATGAGGAAGTTATACCTGAAGAAATTGAACTGCCTCCAAGAGAAATAGATGAAAAATATGTTAGATTACCGGAAGAAGATGTTAGTTTTATTCCTGAAGTGTATTAAATTTTGTTGATTAAAATTTTTATTAATGCTTATTTTTTTAAACAACAGAAATTGATTTGGCTTTTTCATATTCATCAAGTATTTCACCTTTTAATACGTTGAATGCACTGCCGGGAGCATAGATTTCATCTTCGCTCAAGTCATCGAAAAGTTCGGCGGAGAGGTAATATTTATCTTTTCCCGATACAGGATTCCAGCTTTTAAAATTGAGAATATCGGCAAACCATTCAGAAAGGGAAACGATTGTAGTAAGGGGCTGGCTAACTTTATCAAGCTCAAAATCCAATCCCGGAGCTTCTTTATTAATTTCATAATAGGGTGTGTGATGATTGAGTATAGCGGCACAAATCTGCTCGGGCAGATTCCATTTTTGTCCAATGAAAGCGCCTATTTCCGTGTGGTCGGTATTCATTATGCTTCTTTCGGCATCAATCAGTGAAATGTTTTCATTTTTCATAGTTTCAAAAATTTTCTTAAAACCGGATGAAAAATTATCAGCTAATATCAGAATTCCAATATCATGCATAAGTCCGGCTACAAACGCCTCGCCTGCAAGTCTGTAACCAAGTTTTCTCGCCAGAAACCTTGAAGAAGAACCACAAAATAATGAATATTCCCAGAATGAACGGATATTAAAAAATTCACCGGTAGAATTTTTGAGTAACTTTTGTATTACAAGACCAAGAACTATTTCTTTGATGGTATTAGTACCCATTACAACTACTGCGAGGTCAATAGTAGAAATTCTTCTTGCAAATCCGTAAAAAGGAGAATTTGCCACCCTGAGTATTCTGGCTGTAAGCGACTGATCTCTCTCTATTTCGGATGCTATCAGTGCTGCACTCGCTTTTGGATTATCAATCAATTGAAGCACGTTATTAATTACAACGGGAATTGTGGGTAGTTTTCTGAGAGATTCGAGCTTATTTTTTATTTTATCATCAAGCATTGTCAAATTCTTTTAGCTTTGTTCTGAGATTGTTGATTACCTGCGAATGTATCTGGCAAATTCTGCTTTCCGATACTTCCATTACTTTACCTATTTGCTTGAAAGTCAGTTCTTCGTAATAATAAAGAGTAATAACCAATCTTTTTTTCTCAGGGAGTTCTTTTAAAAAATCTTTCAAAAAAGTAATTCTTTCATTAACTACGATTTTATCAAGAGTAGTTTCATTGTCTTCATTAGGTATTTCATTCATAAAATTGAATTCTTCATCATCTTCCACTAAATTTAATTTAGAGGCTTCTGTCATGGAGAGTGAAGCTTTTGCAATGGATGCGGCTTCAAGATAGCTTTTGTATTGCTGTTCATTTACCTGAAGTTTAGTTCTGATTTCTTCAGATGTAACTTCCCTACCCCTTTCGCTGTGCAAATCATCAGTAGCTTTGATGTAATCCTGAGCTTTTTTTCTTGCTGACCTCGAGAGCCAGTCTAATCGGCGCAGTTCATCAAGTATCGTC
>CAZIXJ010000027.1:0-6062 GCA_964542835.1 uncultured Hyphomicrobiales bacterium | reverse complement strand
CCCCTTTATTCGGGATACTGCATATGATTCAAATTTAATCCCACGCTCACTTTCGAATCTTTCTATTGAATGATTGAGCCCTAAAATACCAAAACTCAGAAAATCTTCTTCGCTGAGAATCGTATTTCGTGGCAAATTCATTCTTTGAATAACATATTTTACAAGCCAAATATAGTGAAGTATCAACTTATTTTTTGATTCCATTGATTTACTGCTTTCATAAGCTAACCAGACTTGTTCTATGTTAATTTTATTTTGCATAAGATATTATTTATTTTTGTCCTGTATCAAATCTTCCAGATATGAAGAATCAAAAGATTCAATATTGTCATTATCTGCATTATTATTTTCATCTTCTTCGTTCTCATTCATCAAATTCTCCTGCTCTTTTTTATTTTTAATATGTTGTTTTTCCTGCTCTTCTGAAAGCTCCTCAATATCAGGCAAGTCAATATCATCGGTCATTCCTTCAAGCTCTGGAGTAGCTGAATTTTCCTCTTCTGTATCATCTTTTTCTTTCGGTTTTTCTTTTGATTTTCCTTCTTCTTTATGTCCTGATATTTCATGAGGCTTTCTTTTTTGAAGTTCTTTATCGTGGAGTTCTCTTTCGATTGATTCTAATTCTGCTTTTTCTTTTTCAGCTTTCATTTGCTCTTCAAAAGCTTTTTGCTCTTCTTCTAATTTTTGAATTTGCTCAAGCTCCTTAATTCTATCTTCAGAAACAAAATAAAAGTAAGAAACGATAACGAAACCAATACTCAGATATAATCCAGTAAAAATAAAAAATGAATACAGCAAAGCCCTGAGAAGTTCAATCTCAGACATAAAAAAGAAAAATATGAAAGAAATAAGCGAAACAAAAGAGCTGATATTAAAAAGCATTTTGAAAGGAAAATTAATCTTGCGGCGAATTCTCTTTTTTTCTTTAGCTATTAGCTTTTTCTTTTTCTTTTCAATTTTCTTTTTTTTAGCCGCCCGCTCAGCTTGTTTCTTTTTTTTCTCCTTTTCAGCCTGCTTTTCTTCCTGCTTCTCTCTTTTTGCTATTTCTTTTTTTTCTTCTTCCCGTTTTTTATCTTCGGGTACCAATTCATTTGTATCTTTTGCCATAATCTAATATAATAAATTCAAGTTAAATATCCATTAAATTAATTTCTGTTAATATATTTTCGCTAATTGTTTTTACTGCTTTTGCAACATCACCAAATTTATCAGACTTCGTAAGAAGCTCCTGCTCAATAATTGATTTTCTTACCGATCTGTCGTATGGCACAAATCCAAGAGACTGATAGCTTCTTCTGAGAAATTTTTTGGTAGCGAGATTGAGTTTTGCAGACATTTCATCAGCATCTTCAAAATCAATTACATTATTAACTACCAATTTAATTTTTTCATCGAATCCCTGCTTTCTCAAAATTTTAATAAGACCATATGCATCAAGCAAAGAAGTGGGTTCATCATTGATTACAATGATAATAAGGTCTGATATTTCAGCAGCCTGTAATACCTGATCACCCGCTCCCGAAGGTGTATCAAAAATTATAATTTCACTTTCGGTATAATGAAGCAGCTCTGCAAATACTTCTATCAGCATATTCTCGGGGTAATACTCTGCAAGCCCCGTAGCAGGCAAATCAGCAAGAAGTGAAAGTTTGGAATTAATCGGATATATTGCATTAGAAATCGAGACATTTCCTGAATAAACCTGCGAGAGCCTTATTGGAGGCTCTACTCCGAAAATCAAATGTTGATTCGGGAATTGCGAATCTGCATCAAATACAAGAGTATTGACTGATTCTTCAGATAATATATTAGCCAGATTTGATGCAAGAAAACTTTTACCAACGCCACCTTTACCGCTGGCTATGGTAATCTTGTAAGGATTTATTTCAATATTCCGGTTCATAAGTATTTTACTGCTGTTTTTCCATAATGTTTTTAGGTAAAATGTGGTCAATAATCAATTCTTTTGATGCCGGCTCCAAATCTTCAGGGATTCTCTGTCCGGCAGTAATATAAGTAACAGGAATATCTTTAATTATTTTTAGAATACCCCCTACGGAATATGCTTCATCAAGTTTGGTTAATATTACACCATTTGGTTGTAATACACTAAATTTCTCCAGTTGCTCTTTTAATGTTTCTTCCCCTGTTACAGCAGATATTACAAGAAATCTGTGCTGAGGTTTGGCGGTTTCTGCCATATCCTTCAGTTCTTCGATAAATTCTTCGTTTTTATGATTGCTGCCTCTCGTATCAATTAAAATAAAATCCTTATTATTTTCGCTGTCGGTTATTTCCGTAAGTTCTTCAGAATTATAAACACTTCTGAATGGAATACCCGAAATGGAAGCATAGGTTTCAAGCTGCTCTGCTCCACCTACTTTATGCGTATCAGCTGAAATCAGAATAAGTTCGGATTTGAGAACCAGTTTGCAGATAATACCGATTCTGATAAGCGATGAAGTCTTGCCTGTTCCTGTACCCCCAAAAATCATAACTTTTTGAGTATAAGACATCTTTTTCAGAGGTTTTTCTATCTTAATATAATCTCTGAGGTTATATCTTATTAGTTCAAGTGCCGTAAGGAGATTGTCAGTAGCACCTGATTCAATTATTTTTCCGGTCAGTTTCAATGCAATATCTTCGGGGATTTCCTGCTTTCTCATTATTTTAAAAGCTTTGCCTGCTACCGGACCTAAGGATGCAGCATATTTATACTTTACGTTATCATTTATTTCGGTAATATCTTTTTTTAGCGAGTTTATTTCTCTGAGTAAACCTGAATATGCTTCATCAGACTTTGCGGATTTTTGATTAAAATTATTTTTTTTCAAAATCTGATTAACTATCTTAGTTTTGCCCGGATTATCAGTTTTTCGGGTATATTCATCACTATTGCTGTCCAGTGCAGCTACAATTTCAATTAATTCCGTACCATCGGGCTTTTTTACTTTTCGGCTGGATAATATAACGGCTTCAGGACCAAGCTCATCTTTAATTTTGAGCTTCCCCTCCGATAGATTTTTCGCTATATATTTTTTAATCTTCATATGCTACATCATCCTTTTTTACTTGCTTTTTTAAGAAAAAATCGTGCCATATATTTTTCTTTATTATTCCCCACCCCACTTTCCAAATTTGTTTCTATCATTCCTGCATAACTACATCAAATTTAATCGTCATAATATTAACCTATTGTAATTTTTACTATTTTTTATTATATTAAGTTATGATAATCAACAAAAAAATAATATTATTATTTGCAACCTTATTTGCATTATTCTCCTGTGAAGTTGATGAAGATGCAAAAGTACTAGTAATCAATAAATCTTTTGGTTACGAGCAGGGCGGTATCGTCTTTTACGATATTACTCTCAAAAATGAAGGCGAGCAGCCGGCATATTTTGTTGTAATCAATGTATCGGCAATTATTGATGGCAAAGAAGCCGAATACAGAGAAAAAGCATACGGAGATATTTTCCCTGATGAAGAAAAGACCGAAAGAGTCAGATTTACTACACTTGGCGGTGTAATACCGGATGATATAAGAATTGAAATCGTATTCCAGAATTATAATATAAATTAAAGGAACTTTATTATGAATTATATTACTTACTTTATCGCATTTGTTTTTGTAATTACGTTAAACGCTCAGGACACTACTCCCGGCAATTTCTATGAGCATAACGGAGAAGCAGGGGAGTATTTCGGCGGAGCACCCTATGACAGATGGGAAGAAACAGCAATGCTACTACCACCGGGTCCGGGAGTAATAAAAGAAGTTCACATATTTTTGCACGGCACCGAAGCAGGAAATGATACAATCAGAATTACAGGAGCTCCTACTGAAGGAGCGTATCCTCCTACAATTTTTTCCGCTCATTTGAATACATATGCTGAAGCAGTTTTAGAATATGACGGAAATCCCGGCTGGAGAACTATTGATGTTAGCTCACTCAATATCAGAGCTGGCGGCAACAACAGAATTTCAATACAGCATATTATTAATAATGGAGGTCCTTATTGGGCAATGGATACAGACGGGATAGACAACAGTAATTATACGTCATTTATAAATGACGTATTCACTCCAAATCCTGATTTTTATAATATAAGGGGAACGCTTGTAAGCCTGACTCCGGGTGATTATCTTGCCGGCATTACTATTGAATATGATTATCCCGAAGGCAATTCTTCTGCTCCAAAACCTGAACCTACATTAGTAGATGTTACTGAAAGTGCCGGGCTGCCTGCCATTAAAAATGCAATGGCTACTTCTGCAGACTGGAATAATGATGGATTTGATGATATAGCAATAGGAAACAGATTTTTTGAGAATAATGGTGATGGTACTTTTTCTGAAGTTACATTTACTGACAGCGATGGGAATGGTTTAAGCATTAGTGCATTTGCTACTGTCTGGGGCGATATTGATAACGACGGATATTATGACTTTATCGCTGCAAGAGGCGGTGGTAATGATAAAATATATTACGGTAATTCAGATGGTTCGTTTACAGAAGTAACACCTCCTGCAATTCAGGTAAATAAACCTACCGTAACACCTATGCTTTTTGATATGGATAAAGATGGCGACCTTGATTTATTTGTTGCATATGGCAGGACTTCTTCCGATGGAAAGGAAACATATTATCAGGACCAATTGTATGAAAACAATGGCAACAGAGAATTTGCAGATATTACATCGCAAAGCGGAATACCTCAGGCTGAAAAATCACCTTATTACGACTGCTGGGGTGCAAGCCTTTGTGATTACAATAATGACGGTCTTACTGATGTTTTTGTTGCTACATACAGATTAGCTCCTGATTTGCTCTACAGAAACAATGGCGATGGTACTTTTACAAATGTTGCCTCACAAAATGGAGCGCAAGGAGTGCCTACTTTCCATGAAGGATATTTTGGTCACGGAATGGGTTCTGACTGGGGCGATTATGATAATGACGGCGATTTCGACCTTGCAGTAGGCAATCTCGGTCATCCTGATGACAGGGCGTTTGCTTCTAACAGATCATTGATTCTCGAAAATAAACAAAACGGTGAAGAATTTATAGATAAAACAGATGAAATGAATCTGAGATTTCTTGAAATGAATGGTGGAATAGCATGGATAGATTTTAATAATGATACCTGGCTCGACGTTGTTCACGGTCAGATTTCTTATAACGGATATAATGATGTAATTCAGAATCCGCTAATTTATAAGCCTTCAAGATATTACTTAAATCAGGGACCCGAAAACAATTTTTATCTTAAAGATGTAACATGGGAAATAGGCGGAGATATTCACGGAGCATGGTCTCCTGTAAGACTTGACTATAATAATGACGGAAAAATGGATTTGCTTATGGCAAGCAGTCTTGAAAATGTGAAATTATTTGAAAACAGACTTGAAGAAAATGATAATAACAACTGGATAGGTTTCATATTTCAGGGAAAAGCTGACACTGAAGTAAATTTCACCGGTTATGGCACTACGGTAAAAATCACAGCAGGAGAAAATCAATATATAAGAAATCTTCCCGGAGCAGTTTTTACAGGCAGAGCGGCACAGAATTCAAATAAAATCCATTTCGGACTTGGAGATATAGTATCTGTGGACTTAGTAGAGATTATTTATTCCAACGGAGAAGAAATCTCATTTACTCCCGATGAAATAAATACATATCACAAAATAATTTATGGAGATGAAAACTCTGTAGATAATGAATTTATTGCAGGAATTGACCTTAAAGTATCACCAAATCCTGTATCATCAGAAACAAAAGCAAAATTTTATCTCCCGGAAGCCGGAAACGTTACACTGGAACTTTTCGATTTGAATGGAAATCTGATAGATGTTATTTATAATGATTATCTGAATGCCGGAAATCACAAAATAGATATTCTTACGGATAATTTCGCTTCAGGAACTTATAATTTGAGATTAAATCTAAAAAATATTTCAGTAAATGAAAAAATAATCTTGCATAAGTAAAATTAAATATATAACTTGCATTCAATTGTTGATGTAATTATCATTATATTGACAATTGAATGTT
>CAZIXJ010000026.1:1583-13900 GCA_964542835.1 uncultured Hyphomicrobiales bacterium | reverse complement strand
TTGAATTAAAAGAAAAACAGTTCATATTCGGTTTTAAATAACAAAAGGTAATAAAATGAAAATAATTAAAATGATTACTTCGCTTGGCGAAAAGCTAAGCGATACAGCACTCTTATTGCTTAGATTGATATTGGCTTACGGCTTTTTTGAGCCTGCTAAAAACAAGATTCTTTACACAGAAAATATCGCAGGATGGTTTGAAAGTCTCGGTTATCCTTTGCCTGCTCTGAATGCCTATCTGGCTGCAGCAACAGAAGGCTTAGGTGTGATATTGCTTGCTTTGGGACTATTTACGAGATTCATATCAATTCCACTGATGTTTGTAATGGTAATTGCAATTACTACTGTTCACTGGAGTAATGGTTTTTCTGCCGGTGATAACGGAATCGAAATACCTCTTTATTATATGCTTATGCTATTGGTTTTATTTGCCAAAGGTTCAGGCAAATACAGTATAGATAGAATTTTTGAATTAAAAATGGAGAAAAAAAATGTTACTGAATGAAAAGCAAAATGAATTATGCACTAATAATCAAACTGATTATTCAGGCTTGAAAGCACTATTTCTGAACTGCACACTGAAAAAGTCATCTGAGCTGTCTCATACAGAAGGCTTGATACAGAATTCGGCAGAAATTATGAAAAAAAACGGTATAGAAACTGAAATTCTTCGCCCCGTAGATTTCGATTTGGCATTTGGAGTATATCCCGATATGACCAAACACGGTTGGGACAAAGACGACTGGCAAATTATATACAAGAAAGTATTGGCTGCTGATATTCTTGTGCTTGGCACACCGATTTGGCTTGGTGATAAATCTTCCGTATGCACGCAGGTAATTGAAAGATTGTACTCAAGCAGTAGTGATATGAATGATGCCGGACAGTACATATACTATAACAAAGTAGGGGGCGCATTAATTACCGGTAATGAAGACGGTGCCAAGCATTGTGCGATGAATATGCTTTACAGCCTTCAGCATTTGGGATATACTATTCCTCCTCAGGCTGATGCAGCTTGGCTTGGCGAAGCAGGTCCCGGTCCGAGCTATCTTGATGAAGGTTCGGGAGGTCCTGAAAATGACTTTACAAGGAGAAACACTACATTTATGACTTGGAATCTGATGCACTTTGCAAAAATGCTTAAAGATGCAGGCGGAATTCCAACTCACGGAAATCAAAGAAGCGAATGGGATGCAGGATGCAGATTCGACCATCCAAATCCGGAATACAGATAATTTTTTTAATGAATATAAGGAATGATACTATGAATAAAATTGCAATATTAATACTCGCAGGAAGTGAATCTCACGTAGATACAGGAAGAGCGGTAAATGCATTACAAATAGCACTTGAAGCAAAAGAAGCAGGCGATACGGTAGATATTATTTTTGATGGAGCCGGCACTACGTGGATACCAAAATTTACCGACACGGAAAGTCAGTTTTATCCCCTGTATGAGCAGGTAAAAGACAAAGTAGCAGGAGCGTGCTATTTTTGCTCGAAAGCTTTCGGTGTATTCAAAGAAGTGAAAGAATCAGGAGTAACTATGCTCAAGGATTACAAAGACCATCCAAGCATCAGGAATTACTATAATAATGGTTATCAGGTATTAACGTTTTAATTTAAGGAAATTTATGAATTACAGAACAATAAGCATACTCTTCATTTTGAGTTTATTTCTCGCTTCTTGCAATACAAACTCAAAAATTGAAGAAACGGATGGTCTGATTACAGGCAGTAAAGTAGAAAACTTTACTGCCACTGACCAAAATGGTATAGAATTTAATCTTTATGACGAACTAAAGGATAATAAAATCGTCCTGATTTTTTACAGAGGGCAATGGTGCCCAATATGTAATAAGCATCTGCGAAAATTGCAGGATAGTTTGGAGTACATAAGAAATGAAGGAGCGAGAGTAATAGCAGTTTCTCCTGAAAAACCGAATTTACTGAATTTGAGTAAAGAGAAATCTAACGCCGAATTTACTTTTCTCTATGATGAAAATTACAGAATTTCTAAGATGTTTGAAGTGGTGTTTTCGCCTGATTCAAAAGAAGTAGATGCATATAATGAACATCTGGAAGCCGATTTGGAAAATGCTCATTCGGATGGGGAAGAGCTGTTGCTTCCGGTACCTGCTACGTATATAATAGATTCTGATGCTATTATTAAATGGAGACATTTTGATACAGATTACAAAAAAAGGTCATTTGTGAGTGATATTCTGCAAAATCTGTAAAGATTTGCGTTATATCTCTATCTCCGGGATTAATTCGATTTTATTCCATCCGTTATTTTGAAAATAGGATTGGGCAATTATCTGAGTTTCTTCTAATGTAACATCATCTATTGCCTCAATAATTTCAGACATTGATTCTGATTTTCCGGTAAGCAGTTCATCTTTTATGATTGCGCTCATCCTTGTAGTCAGGTTTTCCATTTCCATAATAAGTGCAGATTTGAGCTGTTCTTTAGCTTTTTTTAGATTTGCAGGGCTTATTTTTTCGGATAATTTGGTTAATTCCTTAAATATCAATGATTCAGCAGTTTTCAATTTGGTTTTGTCTGCGGCTGCATATATGTAAAAAACTCCGGCGTCAGTATAATAGTTGATTGTAGAATAAATATTATATGCAATACCGTTTTTTTCTCTTAATCTTTGATAAAGCCTGCTGCTCATCCCGTCGCCGAGCAGTGTATTCAGTATCAACAGAGGATACCTCTCTTTGTTTTTGTATTCTGAGATTCTTTTGCCGAATAATAAATGAGCTTGCGAAATTTTTAGGGTTTCTCTTTGTTCATTGCCTTGCTCTAAAGTAGGAGATATTCTTACATATTTTGTTTTATTTGGAAAAAAATCTGCAAAAAGTTTTTGAACTGTATTCAATACCTTTTCTTTTTTTATATTTCCAACTACAGTAATAATTAAGTTAGAAGGGTTGTAAAATTTATCGTGAAATTCAATTAAGTCATTATAATTAATGTTGTTTACAGATTCTTCATATCCCTGAATAGGATTGCCGAGCGGATGTTGCCGAAAAAGCATATTATCTGCAACATCAAAAATATATTCTTCGGGGTCGTCGTAGGATGATTTTATTTCTTCAATTATTACATTTCTTTCTTTTTCAATGTCTTTTTCTCTGAATATCGGATTGAGAGTTATATCGGAAAGAAGTTTGAAAGTTTTTGCAAAATGATGTGTAAGTGTTCTTACATAAAAGCAGGTGTGTTCCTGCGTAGTATATGCATTCGCATAAGCTCCAACTGATTCAAATCCTTCAGCTATCTGCCTTGAGCTTTTAGTTTTAGTATGTCTGAAAGCAATATGCTCCATAAAGTGTGCCAGACCTTCTTTACCGGGAAAATCATCTCTCGAACCTGCATTTATGGTAATACCGAGCGCTATTGACTCAACTCCGGGAATTTCTTCTGTAATTACTGTAAGACCATTATTAAGTTTGGTTTTACTGTAAGAAGACTGCTTTTGTGGCTTAAGCAAATTTTTATAATCTAATTTATTTCGTTTTTTGATTTTTGTCATATCATTAATATGGATTTTGATTTTAAATTGAATGGTTTTTCAAGATGAAAACCTATGTAAACCATTAGAAAATCATATATTTTCGAAAAACTGAAATTTTCTGAATCAATCTCGTTAATATCTTCATTTAAATATAGAGACTCCATTAATTTCCAGTTATTTTTTTCAATTTTATAAATTCTGCCATTTCCTGAAGAACCGTTTTTTAGAGTTGCATTATTTATATTAAACTTCAGTATACCGGATTCAATATTTCCGGAATTATAGAAATCAATTTCAAACCCCAGAATTTTGAATAAATATAACTGGAATCGTATAAATATCAAAAATTCAGATAAATCAGAATGATTCAGATTGATTATAGTATTGCTTAGAAGTTCGAACAACTCAATATTTTCAGTTTCATATTCAGCCTGATTTTCTCTCATTGTTTTGCTGACGGTTTCAAGTATCATAAGGCCTATGGCAAGTTTATCAGGGAATTTATGAATATTTCGCAAAGGCTTAATTAATTCTGCCGAAGAAAGCAAATAAAGTCCGGGAGAATTCTTTTTATAAAAAGTAATGTTAATAAAGCTAAGCGGGTCAAGGCTGCTTCCGAATTTACTTTTGGGCTTGGCAGAACCTTTAGCAATTACTGAGATTTTGCCATACTCTGATGTGAAAAGAGTGGCTATTTTACTTGTGTCCCCGAATTTTCTTGTATGTAATACTATAGCTTTGGTTTCTGCTATCATTTTTTGTAGATTATTGGATTACAATCACATTGTTGCTTTACAATTTTTTTGGCTGCTTCGGCTGAAGATTCTGATGTATAATTACCTATGACAACTGCATACATAGTTTCGCCATTTACCTGCTTTTCTTCAATTTTTGTTCTCAATCTTTTTGTAAGGAATTTCTCGCGTTCATTTTCTGCTGAATCTTTATTTTTGTATATTCCAACCTGCAAACCCCAGAATCCCGATTCGTCGGATTCTTCAACTTCTGTTACTCGTTTTATTTCATCTTTGTTATCTGAATTATCTTGAGTTTGTTTTTTATTTATTTTATCGGATTCCGGATGGCTTGTTACTACATCAGATTCATCAGGGACTTTTTCTTCGGAAATTTTATCGGCAGTGATGTTTTTAGATTGTTCTTCAGGTACATCTTTTGTTTTTTGTCTTTTGGTAATTCCATCATTATTGATACTTTTCGAAGTTATGATTAAATCAGTTGCCGTCCCGAGGAATACGGAAGTAGGATATCTTAATCTGAAATTCTCCAGTTCATTTTCTGCTTTTTCAATATTACCAGTTACTGCATAATACTGAATAATTCTCCAGTAAGCATAGTCCGCCCAGTCACTTTCAGAATAATTATCTAAAATATTCTGATACATACCGAGAGCTTTTTCGGCATCATTTTCCACAACGGCACGGAGGAGTTTTACTCCCGGGTCTTCAGGATATTCTACAAGTAGGTCAAAAAGATTATTTTTTACTTCATCTATTTTGCCGTGAGCATATAGTCTGAGGTTTTTGTTTACTTCATCAGACTGAGAATAAAGACTGCTAAATGAAAGGAAAATAAAAATAGAAATTAATGCCGTGTATATTTTGATTTTATTTGAAAAACTTATCACTTTTTTGCCTCATTAATTTTGATAAATACAAATTTCAATAACTACTAAAATACAAAAAAATAATTTTTTATAATTAGAATCATTATATTTTTTTGGGATTAAAACTGAAATGACTTATTTTTGAATTGAATATTTCATTCAAAATAAATTAATATTTTATGTATTAAGGCAAAAGTTTTATAATATTCAGATTATTAATACGATTATTCAGTTTATGATTACAAAAAAGAAAAAATATTTATTATTATTTGATATTGATGGCACAATTCTGAGTTTTAAAAGCGGTCTTGCAAAAGATTTGTTTATGGAAATGCTTACTGATGTTTTTGAAGGGGAGATACCTGATGAAGCATTTCCGAGTTTTGCAGGGATGACTGATTTGAGCATATTGCGTGCCATTAATGACCATATGGGGCATGATTTTTCTGTACTTGAAGATAAAATTGATATTATCTGGGACAGAATGGTAGATGTATTCAGAGACCATACTACTGCTGAAAATGTAACACTTATGCCGGGTATTAAAGAATTAATTGATTTGATTGAGCAGGATGGGATATTCCAACTTGGCTTGATTACAGGTAATATTAATCAAAATGCATATTTGAAATTAAGCTCCCATAAGCTGGAAAGTTATTTTCCATTTGGTGGATTCGGTGATGATAACGAAGACAGAAACCATCTGCCCGAAATTGCAATAAAAAGAGCAAACGAACATATCGGCAGTGAAGTATTTACAAAAAGCAAAACTTTGATTATCGGCGATACATGGCGGGATATTTCCTGCGCCAAAAACAGCAACATAAAATCTTGTGCAGTAGCAACTGGATTTTATGACTACAATGAGTTGTCGGAATTCAAACCTGATTTGATATTTCACGACTTTTCAGATTATCGTAATATTTATAATGAATTTAAAAGATTATTTAAAATAAAAGAAAATTAAATGAAAAACATCAAAATTGCTATTGACGGACCTGCAAGTTCCGGAAAATCCACAACGGCAAAATTGCTTGCTAAAAAGCTCAATTATCAGTACATTGATACAGGAGCTATGTACAGAGTTGTTACTCTTGAATGGCTCAAGAAAAAAGCCGGTACTGATGATGAATCTATGGCTGAATTAATTGATAATACAGAGTTCGTTTTTGATTTTAAACCTGACAACCCGTCAGTTTTTATAAATGGTAAAAATGTAACAAAAGAGATAAGAAGCAAAGAAGTAACTGATAATGTAAGTGAAATCAGTGCAATAGGAATTGTAAGAGAAAAAATGGTTGATTTGCAGAGGGAAATGTCGGAAGCTAAGGGAACAATACTTGATGGAAGAGACATAGGCACAGTCGTTTTTCCTGATGCAGAGCTAAAAATATACCTGATTGCATCAATAGAGAGCAGAGCAGAACGTCGGTACAAAGAAATGATAGAAAGCGGAATGGAAGCTGATTTGGATGATATTAAAGTTAAAATTATCAAAAGAGATAAATATGACAGTTCAAGAAAGATTAGTCCGCTTATGAAAGCTGATGATGCAGTAGAAATTGATACATCTGACTTGACTATTGAAGAGCAGGTAAATAAAGTTTATAATTTAGCATTAGAAATTATTAGCAAGGTATAAAAAATATGCAGGTAAATATAGATAACAACGCCGGCTATTGCTGGGGCGTAGTTCGTACCATAGATATAGCCGAAGATACACTGAAAGATAAAGAAAAAGAAGAAGTACACGTGCTTGGGCATATAATTCATAACCCGAGAGAAATAGACAGGCTTGCAGAGAAAGGTCTCAAAACTGTATCCCACGATGATTTGGATAAAATGGAGCCCGGAAGCAATGTGATAATCCGTGCTCACGGAGAGCCTCCATCTACTTACCAAAAAGCAACCGAAAAAGGGCTTAATATAATTGATGCTACCTGTCCTCTTGTTACTGCTTTGCAAAACAGAGTAGTGAAGTATTATAATCTCGGCTATCAGATTGTAATATTCGGTAAGCACGAGCATGCAGAAGTAATTGGTTTGAGAGGTGTTTGCAATGATGAAGCTATTGTAATCAGGACAGCGGAAGAAGCAAAAGAAATTGTTGATTTTTCGAGAAAAACAGTATTGATTTCTCAGACTACTATGGATAAGCAAGTATTTAAGCAGGTAAAAGAAGTTCTTGAAGAAAAGGTAAATGAATTAATTGATGCAGGTGTAATTGATAACAAACTTCTTGCAAGAGATACTACCTGCAGAGCCGTAACCCACAGAGAAGAACCTATGAAAGAATTTGCCACAGAAAATGATGTAATGGTTTTCGTATCCGGCAGAAGGTCTTCTAATGGTAAAAGCCTTTTTAAGGCTACAAAAACTGTAAATCCGAATACTTACTTCATAGAAAGTATTGATGAAATTAACTGGGATTGGTTCGAAGGTGCCAAAAAAGTAGGGATTTCAGGTGCTACAAGTACTCCGCAGTGGTATATGCAAAAAGTAAAAAATGTAATTGAAGAAAAATTTAATGTTTCAGAAGCAATAGCAGGATAATTATGAAAAAAAATATCATATATTTGGTGTTATTATTTGTATTTGCAATGAGTTTTGCAAATGCTGATGATAATATCATATTAAGTGCCGCAGAAAAAGAAATTGAAAGAACTATGGATAGCCTGTCTGATAATGAAATTCCTCCTTATTTTATTTCTTATCAGATATTCGATATAAAAGAAAATAAAATAGAATCATCTTTCGGAAAAACCATGCAAAGCAGGTTTAATGAAAGAAGATTGCTTGATATGGAATTGAGAGTAGGTGATTACAGCTTCGATAATACTCATATTATCAGGGGAAATCCTTTTATGTTTTCAGGAGCAGGAGGTTCAATAGAGTTGCCAATTACTGATGATACCGAAGCAATAAGAAATGCGATATGGTTCGCTACAGATGATAAATATAAAAATGCAGTAGAAAAATACAGACAGGCAAAAACTAACGACAAAGTAAAAGTAGAGATGGAAGATACATCAGATGATTTTTCAAAGGAAAAGCCAAATGTATTTTTAGGAGAGAGCAAATATTTTGAACTTGATAATGAAAAATGGAAGAATAAATTAAATAATCTGACTGAAAAATTTGCAGCTTATGATTGGATATATACAGGGCAAATGATTTTGACTACTCAGATTATTGATAAATATATTGTAAATTCTGAGGGTGCAAAATTAAAATGGTCTGAAACTTATTGCAGGCTGTATGTAATTGCAAAAACAAAAGCAGAGGACGGCACAAGCCTTCCTATTTATGAGAGTTATTTTGCATTTGAGCCTGATGATTTGCCCGATAGTGATAAAATTGCAGGAGATATTGAAAAAATAATTAAGCAACTGAAAGAGCTGAAAGACGCTGAAACTATCTCAAGATATTCCGGTCCTGCTTTGCTTACAGGAGAAGCTGCAGGTGTGTTCTTTCACGAAATATTCGGGCATAGAGTGGAAGGTTTCAGAGAAAAAGACCCTAACTCAAGCCAGATGTTCAAAGAAGCCGTAAATGAAAAAATTCTTCCCGATTATGTAGATATTGTATTCGACCCAACCATTAAGAATCTATATGGTAATAATCTGGCAGGATACTATGAATATGACGATGAAGGAATAAAAGCAAGAAAAGTAGAAACTGTAAAGGATGGAATATTCAAAGGATTTCTTATGTCGAGACATCCTATCGAGGGATTTTCCAATTCTAACGGACACGGCAGAAAACAAATTGGTTTTCCTGCAGTTACACGTCAGTCTAATATGATAGTAAAAGCAGGCAAAACAAAATCCAGAGAAGAAATGCGGGACAAATTAATCGAACTTGCCAAAGAAGAAGGACTTGAATTCGGATTGCTATTTGATAAAGTTCAGGAAGGTTTTACATTAACGGGAAGAAGCCTGCCAAATTCCTATAATGTCCATCCCGTAATTATTTATAAAATTTATACTGACGGAAGACCTGATGAAATGGTACGAGGTGTAAATCTTATCGGTACTCCTATGACTACTTTTAGTAACATTGTAGCTATGGGAAATGATACAGAAACATTTAACGGTATGTGCGGTGCAGAATCCGGCAGTGTACCTGTTTCGGCATCATCTCCTTCTGTACTTGTTTCTTATATTGAAGTACAGAAAAAAAATAAGTCTCATGCAAAACCGCCTTTATTATCAGCACCGGAATCAGAGGATAAATTGAATAATTAGTTTATGAATAAAGAAAAATATGATATAGCAATAGCGTACAGGATATATCCAAAAATATCCAAAGAGACTGCAATATACTCAGATAATAAGTACTTATTATCTGAGTTTTGCTTATACAGTTTTGCTGAAGCACTGAAAGGAATTAAAGCTAAAATATTCGTAATTCTTGATGACTGTCCTCCGGAATATGATGAATTATTTAAAAAATATCTCAAAGATTTTGATTATGAATTAATGCAAAAAGATGGAATAGGCAATGCAGAAACATTCAATCTGCAAATGGATTTGCTTCTTAATCAGGATTATTCTGATATTATTTACTTTGCAGAAGATGATTACTTCTATCTCGATAACGCATTCAGATTAATGATTGATTTTATTAAAACGGGCAAAGCTGACTTTATAAGTCCTTATGACCATCCTGACTATTATAATCTTGTATTCCATGAAACTCATACAGAAATAGAATTTTATGAGATTCACTGGAGGAGAGCTATTTCTACCACTATGACTTTTATGACTACAAAAAAAAATCTTCAGGAATCCAAAAGTGTTTTCGACAGTTACATTAAAGACAATTCAGATGCAAGCCTCTGGGCTACCATTTCAGGTAATCAGTTCAAATCTGTAAGATATATTGCCAGAAATGTATTAAAAGACAAATCTACGGTCAGATACTTGATAAAGTCTTATTATTATAATCCATTGTCTTTGTTATTCAAGAAAAAATATAAATTGATGGTACCGCTGCCATCTCTTTCAGTTCATATGGAGAAAAAGTTTTTATCGCCGGGAATTGACTGGTATAAGCATTTTGAACATACAAAAAGTGACATTAGCAGGAATAAGTAGCTTATGCAGACCATAATTAAAGTAAAAACAGACAAAAGAGAGCAACTGATTGATATTACCAATCAAATAAAGGATTTAGCAGAAAATAATCAGAGTGATTATGAGTTATGCAGCATTTACGTTCAGGGAGCCACAGCTGCAATAATGATACAGGAAAACTGGGATGAAAGTGTACAGACCGACGTAATTAATTTACTGCAGAAAATTATACCGAGAGGAGTATGGCTGCATGATAAGCAGGACGGCAACGGTGATTCGCATCTGAAAGCCGGATTGGTTGGTCCTTCTGAAACAATTCCCTTAATAAATGGCAAACTTGGATTATCTACATGGCAGAATATTTTTCTGTGTGAATTTGACGGACCCAGAGAAGAAAGAAAAATAGTTGTAACATTGAAATAAATATCTTATTTTTATATATCTTAATTGCAAATAATTAACAAAAGTAGATTACGGAAAATAAATAAAATGTACATATTGCTTACGATTTTTTTATATGTTCTTAATTTTCAAAGTACCGGAGAAGTTTATCAAAATTTCTCCGATAAAAAAAATGATGCCTTTTCTAAATACTCTGAATATGATGCGTTCTCCAATTATTTTTTGTCTGTGGATTTCGCTGCTGCAGAAATATCTGAAAATATTGAATATACGAGTTCTGAAGCTGAATCACAGTTAAGATTGTTTGAAAAAGTTCTTATCATTGCATTCAGTATGCTGTTCATATTTTTTGCATTAGTATTGATATTGTTAATCAGGGCATCGAGAAAAAACAGAGATTTATATGATGAAATTACTGAGCAAAAAAAAGCACTGGAATCTATCTTATCCGAAAAACAGCAATTGCTGGATAAAAATATGAAAGTGGTAGAAGATTTGAGTAATTATAAAACTGAACTCGAATATCAAAATGAAGAACTTGCCGAATCTCAGCATAAAATGGAAATTATTAAAAACCAATATTACGAAATTTATAATTTTGCTCCTATAGCATATTTTACACTTGATGAGAATTTCAAAATACTTGAGGCTAATCAAAAGGCTGAAGAAATCTTTAATTTCTCCAAAAAAGAAATGATGAACAAATATGTTTTTGATTTTTTTGAAGAAGAATCAAAAAATATTTTTCATTTTTTTAAAGAATCCATTACCGATGATATTATTAAAACCAAAGAAATTTCAATTGATTCGGGTAACGAAATTAAAAATACTGTAATGGATTTCAAGATGTTTTATGATGAAAGAGCCAAAAGAAGAGTTATATATGCCGTTTGTTCTGATATCACTCAAAAGAAAAAATTAGAAAATGAATTGCTGAATCTTTACAGAGATCTTGATGAACTTGTAGCACAAAGGACAATATCCCTTCAGAACACATTGGAAGAGAAGCACAAAACTGAAATTGAGCTAAAAGACAAAGAGCGGTTTATAGTTAATTTTACTAAAAAATTGCCTGTTGGTGTTTACAGAACTACACCCGAAGGAAAAGTAGTTTTTGCTAATGACAGACTTATTCAGATACTCGGATATAAATCAATTAGTGAATTTAAAAATGATTATGTAACTGATTTGTTTGTTCATAAAGATGCCCGAAAAAAACTAATCAAAAATCTAAGTCTTGGCAAAAATACATTCGAATCTAAAATGAAAAGAAAGGATGGCAAAGAAATATGGGTAAAAGATACGAGTTCGATAGAATATGATTCTGAAGGTGATATCGCTTACTTTGACGGAATAATTGAAGATATTACTCAGAAAAAAATTGATGATGATAATTTGAAAAAGGCATTTGAGCAGTTAAATGAAACAAAGGAAAAATTAGAAGAAGCAAACAGGCTGAAAGCTATTATACTAGGTAATCTTGGTCATGAATTGCGAACTCCTCTTAATGGCATTCTCGGATTTACTCAGTTGCTTATAGAAGATACAGAAGATGAAGAGGCAAAAGAAATGCTTGATATGATTTATGAATCTGCTTCACGTCTTCATAAAACACTCAATTCACTATTATCAATTACCGAACTTGAATCTAATTATTCTAATGTACATTTTGACCTCGTAGAG
>CAZIXJ010000026.1:0-1573 GCA_964542835.1 uncultured Hyphomicrobiales bacterium | reverse complement strand
GAGCTTGATATGCTTACGGACAGTATTTTAAATCAGTTCCGGTCTCAAATAGAAAGAAAATCTCTGGAGCTTATTTTAGATATAAACAATGAATATCAGGTAGTATATTCTGATGAATTCTTACTCACTCAAATCATTTTCAATGTAATTGATAATGCAGTTAAATTTACTCATTCCGGCAGTATTATAATCTCTCTTGATATTTATGAAGATAATCTGAATTTTGTGGTACTGGAGATTATTGATACAGGTATTGGAATAAGCAAAGACAAACTGGATAATATATTTGAAGCATTCAGGCAGGAGAGCGAAGGAGTGGACAGAAAATTTGAAGGGATAGGCATAGGGCTTACTATTACCAAAAAATTAGTGGAAATGCTTCACTGTAAAATTGAAATTATTAGCGAACTTGAAAAAGGAACTACTGTAAGGCTCTTTATACCAAAAGATGAAAGTGCTATCAATAAATTAAAGGCAGAAAAATGAAAAAAATTATAATTATTCTCGGACTTATTTTGGCTGTTTCAGCTTGTGATAATTCAAGCTCACCTGAACCAAAAGACATAAATGATTACAAAAATATTACTGATTTTATGCCACTTGCGGAAGCTAACTGGTGGCTTTATGAGAATTACGAAATTGATGAAGATAATAATCTTTCTGAAGATTTCAGTCTTGAGAAGCAGATTATTATTGAAGTATTTGAAGAGAATGATACTACATTTACAATAATTGATATTGAAGATGGTGAAACAGGTGAGTACATCAGTACCACTGATTATAAATTTATCGATAATAAAGTATTTACCACTCAATTATTTAATATTAATGTTCCGTTTCTCGAAGATGAACTGATGCTTATTGATTATGATGAAAATGAGTGGATAGTAATAGACAATCCCAATTTGCAAATTGATATGTTTGGTATTCCAATAAACGGTGAAATACTTGGAGAAGCACAGAAGTCTTATCAGGATGATTTACTTATAAACGGCAAAACTATTCAGTGTCAGACTATTGATTATAAGTTTACTTTTTCAGGAAGTCTAGAATTTAATAATCAAAAAATAAATGTAGTTACTGATATTGAAGCAAAAATATGGCTTGGTCTGCATACCGGGATTACAAGGATGAAGGTTGACCCTACACTCATAAATGCAGGGTTATTTACACAGACTATGCCCGGAAGTGATATGATTTTAGTTGATTATCAGATTAACTAATCTCTGCTGTAATTAAGTTGCAGTCCTATGTATCTCACAGGAGCCAGATTACCGGGAACTTCAGTGTAATAATAATCTAAAAGATTTTTTGCGAAAACAGTAATTTTTGCAGGAAATTTAATAGTTTTTTGCAAATCATAACTTAAAGACAAATCCAGAATATGCACAGGAACTCTTGCATTATAATCATTTATTTGCAATGCCAGCCTGTTATCTATATTTTTTACTTTGCTTTTATAGCGATAATCTGCATTAATCATAAAATCTCCGAGAGGTATCAGCATCCGCGAATACCAAATAATTTCACTTCTGTATTTGAGAATTTCATCTGTATCAAGATTAACCGGATT